>JADILZ010000034.1 GCA_017695065.1 Candidatus Cryptobacteroides excrementipullorum | reverse complement strand
CTTTACCGTGGCTTCCTTGTTCGTTAATTGCTTCCAACCAAGACTGCATAAGGATGAATGCTCAATATTCTGACTAAAATAATTTTTGGAATGATCCTTTCAGTCTGAATATTTTTCATACCTTTGTACCGTAAGAGTTTCCCAAACAAGCAAAGCGATGCAGACCACGGCAATCAGGACGGTTGCCAACTCATTACCTGAAAACGAAGTAATTCTTCTAACTCTCTTGATTTCAAAGAGGTATATTCCTTTATACAGATTTACAAAAAAACTGAAATGCTGTCTTGAATTTTTCTAAAAATTAATTCAGATGCTGTTTTAATTGCATGTTCAGTCTGCCTTTCAGGTTTTCCATAGTCATACAGGCACATCAGCCATGTCCAGACTCTCCAGGCCTCCCATTAAAACGCCCGATGGATTTCAGGCAATAAATTTTTTGCGCATTATTATACGTTTTTCACTATATTTGACCTTCGGTCATTTATACAGCCGCGTATATCTGGCCATACGGCCATACATCATGCATACTCGTTGCCACAGACCTTATGAAAAGCCACACATCGCGCACACAATTTTTATAAAAATATATAAGATGAAAAAATTCCTGCCGGCAGCGATCTGCGCTGCCTCTCTCTTGCTGACATCCTGCAATGCAGGTGACAGTTTCTTTGCCGATGACAGCTCCTACAGGAAGACAGTCATGAAAGACTACAGCCACAGGGTGGAGCTCTTGGGCGGCTATGACGCCACCGGTATCGTCGATGACCCGTCCGTTACCCCGAGGGAAAAGGAGATGCTCCAGTTCCTCTATGCCTACATGCCGATGGGTGACATGATCAACTATGACGGGGAATATTTCCTCGAGAACGTGAGGCTGAGCGAACAGGCAAGGCAGACTTTCTCATGGGGAAAGGAGATCCCAGAGATGGTTTACCGCCACTTCGTGGTCCCGATAAGGGTGAACAACGAAGACATTGACGGGTCCCGCGCGGTATTTTTCAAGGAACTCGCACCGAGGGTGAAGGACCTTTCCATGAAAGACGCCATCCTCGAGGTGAACCACTGGTGCCACGAGAAGGTGGTATATACCCCTACTGACTCCCGCACAAGGGGGCCCCTGTCGCTTGTGTGCGGCGCGGCCGGAAGGTGCGGGGAGGAATCCACGTTCCTGGTGAGCGCACTGAGGTCTGTGGGCATCCCTGCCCGTCAGGTTTACACTCCGCGCTGGGCACACACAGATGACAACCACGCATGGGTGGAGGCCTGGGCGGACGGACAGTGGCATTTCCTGGGAGCCTGCGAGCCTGAGCCGGTGCTGGATCTGGGATGGTTCAACAGCTCCGCAAGCCGCGGCATGCTCCTGCATACCAATGTGTTCGGCAGGTACAACGGACCGGAGCAGGTGATGAGCCGGACAGAGCTGTTCACTGAAATCAACATCACCTCCAACTATGCCCCTACTGCCTCTGTGGAGGTGCAGGCTGTGGACACGGAAGGCGCTCCTGTGCCTGGCGCACTGGTTGAGTTCAAGGTGTACAACTATTCTGAATTCTACTCCATAGCCAAAAAGACAGCAGGCCAGGACGGCAAGGTGTCAGTGACAGCCGGATGCGGCGATGCGCTGGTATGGGCATCCGATCCGGAGACCGGGAGATACGGCTTTCATGTGGCATCGTTCGGGAAAGACAGCAGCCTGAAGATAGTGCTTTCACATAAGGCAGGTGACAATTTCCGTTCGGAGGTGTCCATAATCCCTCCGAAGGAAAGCGGGAAGCTGCCTGAAGTGACTGAAGAGCAGAGGGCCGAGAACACACGCCGGATGGTACAGGAAGACTCCATCAGGAACGCGTATGTGGCCACATTCTGCACTCCGGAAGATGGAAAGGCATTCGCCGCGGCCAACGGTCTGGACAAGGAACGTACAGCCAGGCTCCTCGTGGAGTCTAAAGGCAACCATGAAGCCATCAAGGCCTTCCTTTCGGAAGCGGTTTCAAAGGGACAGGCGGACAGGGCGCTTGACCTGCTGGAGAGCATCAGGCCTAAAGACCTCGGCGACACTCCTGTGTCTGTCCTGGACGACCACCTGTACAACAGCACCGGCACAGACCCGCGTGTCATCAGCCCGCGGGTGAGGATGGAGCTCCTGAGCGCATACAGGGAATATCTCCAGAAGAACATCCCGGAGGACCTGGCTGCCAGTTTCAAGCAGGACCCGCAGAACCTGGTGTCATGGTGCAGGGAGAACCTTGCAATGGCGGACGACTACTGCATGAGGCTTGTCCCGACAAGGCCTGAAGGAACATGGAAATCCAGGGTTTCGGACGGATATTCAAGGGATCTTTTCTTCGTGGCGGCATGCAGGAGCCTTGAGATTCCGGCATGGGTGGACGAGGTGAGCGGCAAGGTGCGTTACTTCCACCAGGGAAAGGAGTTCGATGTGGACTTCGAAGCCCCTGAGCCTCAGCCGAATGACTACGGTACGGTTGTCCTCGGATACACTCCGACAAAGGACGTGAAGGATCCGCGATACTCCATCCATTTCACTATTTCAAGGATAGAGGACGGAAGGCTCGTGCTCATGAACTTCGATGAGGGAGGAACAGTAGATGAGCTGTTCACGACCGGCGCCCGTCTTGAGGCCGGAGACTATGCCCTGGTAAGCGGGACACGCCTGGACGGGGGCGAGGTTCTTTCCGAAATCAGCATCTTCACAGTCCCTGAAGACGGTAAGGTAAAAGTGGAGCTCCTGATCCCTGAAAAGGTGGACACTTCAAGGATTCTCGGCACGGCGGACCTCAGTGCACAGTATTATGATGCTGACGGACAGGTGAAGACTCTCAAGGACTTCATCGGGTCCGACAAGTGCGTGGTGGCGGTCCTCGGAGCTGGAGAAGAGCCTACCAACCACATCCTCAACGACATTTCCGTATTCAAGAAGGATATGGAGAAGAGCGGAGCCAAAATGCTCATGGTCTTCGCCGACGGGGAGAACGCAAAACGCTTCAGGGCCGCAGACTTCCCTGACCTTCCTGAGAACATCGTGTTCGGTACGGACAAGGACGGCTCTGTCAAGGAAGCCCTGCTGAAAGGAGCAGGCTCAGACAAGGAGGCGCTCCCTGTAGTGAGCATCATAGACGGGTTCGGGAACATAACGTTCCTGACCAGCGGATATATAATAGGTACAGGAGAAAGGCTGCTCAGGGATTTCCGCGAGTAAGGCACTCGTATCAGCGTGACATCCGTCATCCCCGCCGGCGGGGATGACGGGATCAATGACAGTAAAGGGACCGTGTCAAAATGAATGTTTTGATACAGTCCCTTTAAGGTAACGTGAATTCGATGAATTTAATTCATTAAATTACATCGAATTACCTATTAAGGAGCAGGCCTGTGGCCTGCGACAGGGCCCCCAGCGAGGGGGTGGATGGGGGTGGCGCCCCTTAACAAGGGGCTGTC
>JADILZ010000001.1 GCA_017695065.1 Candidatus Cryptobacteroides excrementipullorum | reverse complement strand
AGGTGCCGGCGCAGCGAAGCGGAGGCGCATGCCCCACCGGGGCTGTCACCGATAGGTGACTGGGGGTGGACAGACAGGATTTCTGTAAGAAATCCGGTCATAAATGATAAAATATTGATTTTTAATATAATGCTGTTAAACATAAATTCGTCGAACTGACGTTAATATAAAAAGGGTGTGGACAAGCGGCTTGTCCACACTCTTTTTTCCATTGCCATTCCCTCAGTCACACCTGTGAAGACCACCAGGACAGAGGGAGGACAAAAAAAGAGGAGCACCGTCTTGCGGTACTCCATCCTGAATTTCTTTTAAGGAATCTTACTCTCTCTTGAGAACAATTATTTCTTCAGTTCGTTCTCAATATAAGAAATAGCATCACCGACAGTTGAAATCTTCTCGCTTGCCGCCTCATCAGGGATAGTGATGTTGAAAGCTTTCTCGAATTCCATAATAAGCTCAACTGTATCAAGAGAATCAGCTCCAAGGTCGTTTGTGAAGCTTGCTGTCTCTGTTACCTCAGACTCATCAACGCCCAACTTGTCAACGATGATTGCCTTTACTTTATCTGCAACTTCTGACATGATAGTAAAATTTTAATTAATGATTTAAGTTTTTATTTTGAATACACTTGTTTCGTTTTTGGTAAATCGGGGGCAAAAGTAAGAAAAAAATCCCGAAAATAAAAATTTTTGTTAAGGCCGACTTTTACTCAGCCTGATCCATACCCTCAAACCATTCAATGAGTTAAGCAGATAGAACACCCACATGACCACCATAAGGCCGGCGTGGGCCTCACCTCTTGCAACGCAGACGGACCACATGGCGACACTTATCGCATTGGTGATAATCCATAAGGCCCACTGTTCCATAAATGCAAGAGACATAAGGGCTTGCGCGATAATGCTCAACACCGTCGTGGCTGAATCCTTGTAGGGCTGCGGATCTCCCATCCGGTCCAGAAGAAGCCCCACGGCAAAGACCAGCACCGCAGAAACGGATGCAAGAGCGACCCTCTGCCAGAATGAAAGCCTGCGTGCCCTGACCCTGACCTCATGATCAGGGTCTGTTGAGGCAGCCCTGGAGGTGGCAGCACCTCGCCTGCGCCACTGCCACCACCCTACAAACTGCATTGGGAGATAGTACAGGGCATTGAGGGCGGCATCCCCGTAGAGAGCGGCCTTATATGAAATAAGCGCATAAAGCGACACATTCACCAGGCCGAAGACATAGTTCCAGATGCTTCCTTTCGCCACGAGCACCACGCAGGTGACACCGGCTATGCCGGCTGCAGACCCGATAATGTCCACTGTCCCGGTAAGGGCGGAATATACTATGTTTGTGACTATCACTCCGGCAATCAGGAAGATGTCGTAAAGGGAAAGTATCCTGTCCTGTTTCATGGCTGCTGCTGTTTTAAGAATGTAGGGACGTCGTCCGGAAGACCTGGTTCCGGAGGATTGAGATATGAGCGGATACGCTGCGCAAGGTCCCTGCCCACCAGGGAAGCAAGATCATCCTCTGTCGCTGCGGCAATCCTCGCCACACTGCCGTAATGGAGTATGAGACGCTGCTCCGTCTTTTCCCCAACGCCCTTGATCTCCCGCAGCGCAGACATGGTCTGTGCCTTGCTGCGGCGGTTCCTGTGGTGTGTGATACCGAAACGGTGAGCCTCATCGCGGATACGCTGCAAAACCTTGAGCGCCTGTGAATTCCTGTCAATGAAGAGAGGATAGGGGTCTCCTACCCGGATTACCTCCTCCAGACGTTTGGCAAGCCCGATCACCGTAAGGCTGTCTGTAAGCCCGAGCTCCGCAAGGGCCTCATATGCAAAGGAGAGCTGCCCTTTCCCCCCGTCGATGACCACGAGCTGCGGCAGGTCGTCCGGATCTTCCGAAAGCATCCGTGAATACCGCCTGTTCACCACCTCCTTCATGGAAGCGTAGTCATTCGCCCCGACAACTGTCTTTATATTGAAGTGTCTGTAGTCTTTTTTCGACGGGACCGCATCGCGGAACACCACGCAGGAAGCCACCGGATTTGTCCCCTGGATATTGGAGTTGTCAAAGCATTCGATATGTACCGGGAGTTCCTTCATACCGAGGGCATCACGCAACTCCTCAAGGACTTTTCTCCTGAAATCGTCAGGGTCGGTATGCTCCTTCTGCTTCAGGGCGTTGAAACGCATCTCCTTGGCATTCTTGGCACTGAGTTCCAGAAGAGCGAGCTTGTCCCCGCGGACAGGTATCCTGAATTCGACACCATTGATCTCCACCCCGGGCATGAACGGGACCAGGACTTCACTGGAGAGGTCGCCGAACTTGGACTGTATCTCGGCTATGAACATGCCGAGGACCTCCACATGGTCCTCCTCGATATTCATCTTGAATCCAAGATTGAGCGACTGCACTACAGCCCCGTCCCTCAACCGCATGAAATTGCCGTATGCCTCGTTGGAGTCGAAGACCAGGGAAAAAACATCTACACTGCCCACCTGCGTGTTCATTATCAGAGACTTGCTGTAATGCTTCTCGATAGACTGCATCTTCCTTTTGTATTCCTCCGCATGTTCGAAATCCAGGTTTTCCGCAGCCTCTGACATCATGGTCCTGTAATGCCGTATCATCTCCCGTCCGCCGCCTTTGAGCAGATGAACTATCTCCTCGATATTCTTCCCGTACTCCCGGACGGATATGCCACCGATGCAGCATCCCTTGCACTTCCCGATATGGTAGTTCAGGCACGGGCGGAATTTCCCTCGGAGGACAGACTCCGACGTTATCTTCAGGTTACAGGTACGCAGAGGGTATATCGAAGAGAACATCTCCAGGAGATTCCTGGCATGCATGACCGAACTGTACGGACCGAAATACCTCGAGCCGTCCTTGACCAGCCGGCGTGTGAGGAATACCTTTGGATACTCGTCAGCGCTGACACATATCCACGGATAGGTCTTGGAATCCTTCAGGAGGATATTGTACTTGGGCTTGTACTGCTTTATGAGGTTATTCTCGAGCAGGAGAGCGTCAGCCTCTGTGTCCACAACGGAATACTGCGCGTCAGCTATCTTTGAGACCATTATCGCAGTCTTGCGTGTAAGCCTTTCAGGCGGCACGAAATACTGCGCCACCCTCTTGTGCAGGTCCTTGGCCTTGCCCACATAAATGACATTCCCCTCGGAGTCATAGTATCTGTAGACTCCGGGGGAATGCGGGAACAAAGATATTTTTTCCTTTATTGTCAATACTTCACAACAAGATTCCCGTCTGCGGCCCGACGGCCTGCACCCGGGAGGTCAACATGTCATTTAATGTATTTGGCCACTTCTTCCTCGATCTCCTCCCCTCTGAGGTTACGTTTGAGGATAGTCCCGTCCGGGCCGAAAAGGATGATATGAGGAATACCCTGGATGCCGTAAAGCTCCGTAGGGACCTGCTGCGCGTTGATGATCTGGTCCCACTTGACGCCATACACCTTGGCGGTATCCTTGGTTGCCTGAGGCTGGTCCCATACTGCGACGCTGAGCACTTCGAGGCCTTTCTTGTGATACTTGTCATAGATGTTCCTGATATTCGGTATCTCAGCCTTGCACGGACCGCACCATGACGCCCAGAAATCCACCAGGACATATTTGCCCTTGCCGACATAGTCAGAGAACTTTACAGTCTTCCCGTCCGAATCCTCGACAGTGAAATCCTTGAACATCTTGCCTTCGCCCGTCTCTATGCGTGTCTGGATCTCGGCCTTCATTGTCTTCACGCTTTCCGTCTCCTGGAGAGCCGGAGAAAGCATGCCGATCATTGCCTGTGTTTCAGTATCCTCGGACAGCATGGCAGCCTGCTGGAGAGCGAAAAGGGCGATCACATTGTCGCTGTTATCCTTTATGACCTGCTCGTTGAAATCAACGAAAGACCCTGTAACCGCATTGTAGTTGGAGTCTATCATGGCCTTGCGCTCGTCTTCAGAAATGGAAGTGTCCGCCATTATTGCCTGTACCGAAGTGTTGAAGTCATTCATGATAGTCTTCACCTTCTCCTGGTAGGATACAAACCTGGACTGTACTGAACCTGACTTCCTTGAAACCGCTGAAGACTCCTCTGCGATGACCACATCTATCTCAGTCCCGTCCGGAATGAAGTTGACACCGTAACTGGCCGCCGAGATGGCTCCGAACACCACAGGATTTGCAGGCACCTCCAGGTAGAACTTGCCGTCCTTCACAGGCACAAGCGTATCTATGGACATTTCAGGGACTGTCACATTCACCTCGTCAATGGCTTCAGCCTTCACTGTCCCTGAAATTTTCGTAACGTCTGAAACATCGGCACAGCCGGCAAGGAGTGCCCCTGCGGCTGCAATCGTCAAAATACCACTGGTTTTCATATTATTATATAACGCAAAAATTTTTCAAAGATAAACATTTTTCCTTTACATGTATCCAAGAAGCGCAGTCGCGGCCCGACAAAGACATGGGGGCACCCCGGAAACACCTCCGGGACTCCCCCATGATCCGGTCATTTTCCCGGCCCCGTTTTCCAGGACTTGAAATGAAGAGCTTACTCTGACAAGTCGAGAATCCTGACATTGCGGAACTTGATACCGGCACCGTGGCCGAGAAAACCTACATGCCCTTTCTCGTTGAACATACCGGGATGGTTCCTGTGATCGACAGTGTACGGGTTGTAGTCGCTGCCGTCCGGAGCCACATTATGGCCCTGGCAGGCCTCCCTGAGGTTACCGTCCAGGATGACCTCCCCGTTAAGGGTGACTGTCACACGGTCCCCGACAACCTTGATCTCTTCGCTGTTCCACTCTCCCAAAGGCCTGTGTATCACTCTTTTCGCAGGTATGATACCGTAAGCGGAGCCATGCACCTGATATTCGTTGAGACCTTTGTATATAGGGTCGTCATGGTCGAGAATCTGCACTTCGCACATTCCCCAGTATGCAGCATCAACCCCCATCGGAGTACGGATGCCCACACCGTTGTTCACACCGGGCTTCACAAAGCAGAAGTCAAACCTCAGGATGAAATCCCGGTACTCCTTTACGGTGTAGAGGTTACGTGCATTGCCATAGCCGGCCGTCACGAATATTGTCCCGTTGACAGGAGTGTAGCCATCCATGTCTCCTGTCCATTTCGACAGGTCTGTGCCGTCGAACAGGATCTCGTAGCCGGCTTCCGCCTCTTCTTCCGGAAGCACGAACTTACCTGCCGGCGGCTGCAGTCCTGCAAGCATCTTCCTTATTTCATCGACTGCATATCCGTCATCAGCCCCGCCTGCGCCGGCATAGATTTCCATTGCCTTCTCAAGTGCGGACTTCTCTGTCGCATAGTCTATTTCGTCAGAAGTCCTGGCGGCTATGGTCCTGACTGCGTTTGCAGCCTGATATGCTGTCTTTGCATCGTCAAGGTATCCGGAAGCCAGCAGGAAAGCAGGCATTACAGGAGTGGATGCAAGGGCAGAAAGAACCTTGTTCCGGATGTCTGTCCCGGGTCCGAGCTTCAGGACCTCTGAATACCTTGAGGCCTTGGCCAGATCATCCAGAGAGGAAGCGGCGACTATATCTACAAAGCGGCCGAGTGCGGCTTCCTTCTTCTGAGTGTCATTCTCCGCCGACTCAGCGGCAATCTGGAGCAGGACATCGGCGGCTGCATAGCTGTCCACTGTAATCAAAGCATCGAATGCAGCTTCAGAACCGGCCTCGCAGCCCGCCTTCAGGCGGTCCACAGCGTCCTTTGTCCCAGCCTGGGCAAGTGCCGGATAATAAAGCTCCGGCATCCTGCTCCCGTCCATGAGAGCCGAGACCTTGCCGTACTGCTCTTCCGGGGAAAGGCGCACAATCGCCCGGCAAAGCGCATCCTGAAGGAAAGGCGTATATTCCCCGCGTCCTGAATCTTCGAGCAGAGAGCCTATTCGGCCGCAATCCTCCTGGGCAGCCACTCCACCGAGGGCCGCGTATGCCGCATCCCTGACTTCCCTGCTGTCAGAACCGAGCAGGGAGAACACCTCAGAAGCAAGACCAGACATCCTGCGGGCCGAAGCTATGCGCAGTGCATAGCGCGCCGCACCGGCATCCTTCTGCATGGCCCCGGCAAGGCGTTCCTGGAGATCGCCATCGAACGAAAGGAGGGCCGCATACGCGGCATCGGCCAGGACCGGTTCTCCAGAAAGCAGTGCAACGAGGGCGTCTGCAGCCTTGTCCCCTCCTATCTTGCCTGCGGATGAAACGGCTGCAAGGGCAAGCTCCGAAGACGCGGAGGAACCGATGGATGAGAGCACTTCATCAAGGAGCTTTTCCGCCCGAACTCTCCCGGCCCAGTTCACTACATCTGTCCTGGCGTCTTCAGGCAGGGAAGGAAATACGGCCTTTATGTTGTTGATGAGGAAGTCGTCCCCGCAGAAAGCGCAGGCATAGTCAAGGGCGGCGCACCTGTATTCCCTGTCACTGTCCTTCAGTGCGTCAAGTATCTCCTGTCCGGCAAGAGCCCCCTTGGCCGAAACAATGACACCGAGGGCGGCGCAGCGTATTCCCGTATCATCCGATTTCAGCAGCTTTTCAGCGCCGTGCAAGGCAGTCTTGCTGTCACCCTGCCTGGCTATACGGTCCAGAAGCGTCACATAGTCATAAGGAGACTCCTTTTTGAGCAGTTTTAGGGAGGCGGAAGAACCGCAGAGCGAAAGGGCATGGAGATAGGCCCTCATGTCCGGGGTATCGGCACTGGAGGAAGGGTCCGAATCCAGGGAAACATCCCCGTCAAGCTCTGCCACCCACTCCAGGATATAAGGCTCCGCATCAGACAGACCCTTCTCCGCCACGGCGTATGCAAGGAGCGGGCGGGATGCCCCTCCGTTCCTGACAAGCTCCATGACAGCATCGTCGCTCCCCGGGATGATGGCAAGCGCTCCTGCAGCTACCGGAGCAAGGTTCTCGTCCGAGACATACTTCACAAATGCGGGGATGTCCCCGGATGTGGCTATCAGGCTGAGCCTGGACAGGAGAAACACCCTGTTGGCAGGGTCCGTACATTTTTCAAGTCCGGAGACAAGCCCTGCCTTCACAGATGCGGCGGATCCCCCGTTCTCCGGTCTTCCGACATAGTTCACCAACCCGTTCAACGCATACTCCACCAGGGAGTTCTGCCCCTGTGCCGCAGGCTGGAGCATTCCCGCGAGTATCTCCACGGACTCGGGGGCGTTCGCGGCCAGATCGGCCATTTCCCTGTCCAGACTGCCGGCATCCTGTGCCGGAAGCTGTGCCAGGGCATCCTGGACCACTGTCAGGACAGTCCTCTGTCTGGCATCCTGTGCAGATGCCCCGGCAGGGGCTGATGCCAGGATGGACATCGCCATGAATACAGATAATATCGTTCTTTTCATTTCTATTGTCATTTCACAGTTTCATAATTTCATATATATCGGTCTTGTCCTTAACGGAGTCCGGCCTATAGAGACCAGGTGCCGCGCATCGGCTGGTCAATCAGTCTGTTGGCCTCATCGTCGCCTATGAAGAGCTGGGTGTCAGGGTCAAAACGCAGGGGCCTTCCGAGACGGAGTGCGCAGACGCCCATGTTCACGATAGTGGAGCTGTGATGTCCGTTGTCCTCGTTGAGGGCGAATTTCTTCCTGTTGACCACACAGTCTATGAAGTCGGTATTCTGCGGTTCAGGATCCGGCATTTCGGCTATGAGTTCCATGACATTAGGAATTGTACATTCGAAGCCTTTATACACCTTGCCTCCCGGACCCTCGATATATGGAACCTTGCCCTTGCTCTCGAAGCCTTCCCCCTCGAGTATTATCTTGCAGCCGTCCTCATAGGTATAGGTGATGCTGCGCCAGATGCCGATTGCGTCAGGATGCTGCTGCGGAGCGTCCACCTCTACCTTCACCGGGAATGTCCCGTCCTTGCCGAGGATGTACTGGACAGGATCGATGTAGTGCTGGCCCATATCGCCCAGACCGCCTCCGTCATAGTCCCAGTATCCGCGGAATGTCTGATGGACACGGTGGTGATTGTAAGGCTTGTACGGAGCAGGCCCCAGCCACATGTCATAGTCGAGGCATGACGGCACGGCCTCAGGCACGAGGTTCTCCTTCCCGGTCCAGAAGAATTTCCATGTGAATCCGGTCGCGCCAGAGATACGGACTGTAAGAGGCCACCCGAGCAATCCGCTGTCCACGAGTTTCTTCAGCGGCTCCACCTCGGTTCCAAGGCCGTAGAAGGTATCCTTGAACCTGAACCATGTGTTAAGCCGGAAGATCCTTCCGCTCCTGCGGACAGCCTCACGTACTCTCTTGCTCTCGCCTATAGTCCTTGTCATAGGCTTCTCGCAGAATATGTCCTTGCCTGCACGGGCAGCTTCCATGGCCATTATGCCATGCCAGTGCGGAGGTGTGGCGATATGCACCACATCCACATTAGGGTCATGGATAAGATCCCGGAAGTCATGGTAGGTCTGCAGGTTCTGTCCGAACTTCTGCTTCCCGAGCTCCACGCCTTTGCGCAGATGCTCCGAATCCACATCACAGATAGCCACAAGCCTGCACCGGCTGTCACTGGTGAAATGGTTTGAAGACCGGCCTATGCCGCCGACTCCTATTATGCCTTTTGTAAGCTGGTCACTCGGGGCGACATAACGTTTGTCCCCTCCCATGGCCCCGAACACATGTCTGGGGAGGATTGTGAACAGGGCTATACCAGCCCCCGCTTTCTTCAGAAAACCTCTTCTGCTTTCGTCCATAGTTACTCTGATTTTGAATTATTGATTATCAGTATTTACACTTTAAGAAAGACCTTATGACGGTAAAGGAAATACAGGAAGAGCCAGCAGGCGGCCATGTATCCTGCATCACCGACCACCGCCGCCGGTCCCGGAGGACATATCCTCTCCAGTCCCCCCAGGAAGAACTCCTGTATCCCGTCAAATCCTATTATCCTCTGAGCCAGATAGATAGTGATGGAATTCAAGCCGACAACCCTGAAGAAAAGGGTCCATTTCCTGAGACCACGCACATCGGCTACATAATAGAAAAGGGAAAAGAGCCCGAGGGAATAAGCCCCGACCACACACACGAAGGAACTTGTCCACAGTTTCTTGTTCACAGGGAACACAGTGCTCCACAACAGGCCGGCAGCCAGAAGCGCCACTGCGGCCAGGAGCATGTAAAGCGACTTCCTCCCTCCCGGGATTCTGTCTTCCGGGATGCGGACGAACTCACCGGTGAACATACCGAGCATTGCTGTCACCACAGCCGGCAATGTACTAAGGATGCCCTCCGGGTCGAATGTTCCGGAAAGGATCGCCCCAGGCAGGAGAATACGGTCGACATACCCTACAAGGTTGCCCTCAAACGAGAACGGGCCGCTGCCCGCCGGTGCATCCGGTGCAGGACAGAGCCACAGAAGCAGCCAGTATCCGACAAGGATGGCAGCGGCCGCCAGCACCCTGGTCCCCGTCCTGAAATTGATGAAAAGGAGTGCGGCGAACATCCATGCCAGCCCTATACGGCCAAGCACACTCGCTATCCTCAAATGCGCGAAATCCAGATTGAAGAACCCGTTGTAAACGGTCCCGAGGAACACCAGCACGGCAGCCCTTGTGAATATCTTCAGGTAAATCCTGCTCCGGGGCGCACCGGAAGCCACCTGCTTCGCATAGGAAAAAGGGAATGACACTCCTGCGATGAAAAGGAACAAAGGAAAAATAGTGTCATGATGAGAAAGACCGTGCCACTCGACATGGGCCATAGTCCCGGCCAGCCACGAACCCTCCCCGCCAGGGAAAAGGCAGCACAGAGATACGATGAGCGGAGCAAGGCCCATGATAAAAAGCATGTCGAACCCTCTGAGAGCATCCAGAGAGGCAAGACGACCAGACTGTTCCATCAGCAGTTGTTATTCAGTATATGGTTACACTACAAGTTTCCGAAACGGGGCGGACTCGCCGCATCCGTTCCGGAAGGCCAAAGTTAATTAATAAAATCAAAAGCCGGCACATACCTGGCACAGTTATGCGGCAGATGTCTTATTCGATGACAATGTCGGCATAGACCGGCAGGTGGTCGGACGTGACTTTCACGTTTCCCGATGAAAACCTGTCACAGACACCGGCGGAGGTCACCCTGTATGGTCCCCCTGCGTTCATCGCAAAAATGTAGTCGGCACAGTTCTTCGGAGCGCTGGCCGGGTACGTCGGCTGCTTTGGAGTCAGCATCTTCCAGTCCTTCAGCAGCTCTGCCACCACTTCGCTGTCCGGGAATGAATTCATGTCCCCGCCCAGGAACACAGGCTTGTCTTTCCCGCCATACCTTTCCTTGAGCTCGGAAGTGATTTTCTTCACACCCGCAATCCTGTCTTGCACCGTCTTCACCTCCAGATGAGTGCCGGCAAATACGAAATCCACGAACTCCACCACCACACAGCTCCTGTCTTCTGAACCGGTCTGCTTGGGAAGGGAAATGACGAACTTGTCAACCACAGCCAAGTCCTTCCCGTAAGCCATACCGTTGCCGTACTCGCCGTTCCTGTAGTCCATGGCCTTTCCGAAGAAGCAGCTCCATCCCATGCTTTCGGCAAATTCCGCCAGCTGGTCGTAGTTGTGCCTGTCGTTGTTTCTGTCCAGTTCATTCATGACAACGGCGTCAGCCTCTATCTCCTTCATCATGGAAGCCACCACGGGAGAACTGTTCTCCATAGACTTGCTGAAAGCCCCGACATTGTAGGAGACAAGCCGGACCGCGCCTTCCTCCTTTTCATAATAGGTCTCGTCATCCTGTCCGCCGATCGGCCCGAGAGGGCCGTCATCTTCAGCACCTGTGCTGTCGCTGCAGGACAGCACAAGCGCCATTGTAAAAAATCCGAATAATATTCTGTGCACTGTAGTCTGGTTTAGAGATAAATTCTATTCATACGGGGAATCAGTATAGCCGAGAGCCTCGAACTCGGCAAGCATCCCCGCATTGTAAGTCCCTGTTTCCGAGATGTAGTCCGGAGCTCCTGAATCGGCATTCTTCCATGCCCCGTTATACCTGACCTTGATATAGCGGCACCGGTACAATCCTCCGAGAGTTATATCCCCTGTAAAATTGAGTCTGCTCCTGAACTGCTCAAGGTCGGTAAACACTTCAAAGTCAGAATAATCTCCATTGACAGCATCCGGTCCGGTCCCGCTTATGGAAGAAGCGAACGCAAAGTCCACATTGCGAGGCGCGCCTCGGGTCTTGAATTTGTTGTCCCCGGTATCCGGCCTGGCCGTGAGCCTTATCTTCTTGACATAGATTTCCTCTTTGAGATCTATCACAAACGTGAACGGGGCCTTGGTGGATGTGTTATAATTCCACCATGTATTCCCTTCATTGTCAAGAATATATTTGACAGGCCCGTACGGGTAGCCGTTATACATGGACTCGTTTGCCTCCGAGTCGCAGTAGATGACCTCCCACCCGCTCCTGTTAAGCAGGACAGGTTCTTTCAGCACATACTTCTTGATGATTATGTATATCGCGTCCTTCCCGCTGTCCACAGTCACGTCCTCATCCCCGGACACCTTGTCGATGACGACCGGGAGCAGATATGTCTCCGAATCCGGAATACCGGCAGTGGAAACGGTGACTTCCGCCGTGGAGGAAACCGTATTGTACCGAGGAAGCAGCACTTCCGCTCCCGCCATGTCATAACACTCCGACGGGGCCATCTTATAGTCTGTCCCGTGCTCGGCATTATACTCTTCCACTTTCAGGGGCTCGGCCCGGAATGTGATATTCAGGGTTTTGTCCGATATGGACTCGGCCTCGACACGGAACTGGGCCTTGGCTTCGGACACAGAGCCGGAGTCGTACAGCTCTATCTTCTGCGGTTCACTCCCTGCATTCTGCATGGCAATGACTGCGGGTTCAGAAAGTTCCGGAGAAGTCTCCTTTTCCGAGCATGCCACCGCAAATACCGCGGCGCATGCCAGCATACAGTATCTTGTCATAAGATTCATTTTTTCTTTCATCAGTTGAATTTTACATCTGCATAAATAGGGAGATGGTCGGAAGCTTCCTTTACATCCCCGGTCTTGAACTCTGTAAGCACTCCGGACGAGGTGACCTTATATCCGCCAGTCCCGTCCAGAGCGAAAATATAGTCAATGCACTTGTTGGGATCAGCGGAAGAGTGGCTGTTCCCAAGTGACGAGATACGGGTCCAGTCCTCCTCCAAAGTCCTAATAACCTCACTTTCCGGACGGGCGTTCATGTCCCCGCACAAGAACACCGGCTTGCCGGCATTTGCGTAACGCGCCCGGAGTTCCTTGGTGATAGTCCTCGCCCCGTTTATCCTGTCCTCTTCAGAGCCGACATCGAGATGGGTGCCGGCAAGCACGAAGTCCACGAACTCCGCCACCACACATACCCTGTCCTCGCTTCCGCTTTTCTTTTTAAGAGGTATGGTAAAAGAATCCAGGAGACGCTCTGCACCGCTATAGACAAGGCCGTTCCCGTACTCCCCGCCTTTATACGGCATTGCCGGAGCATAGATGTATTTCCATCCCATATATCCGGCGAACTCAGCAAGCTGGTCATAACTGTGCCGTTCATTGTTCCTGTCTATCTCATTCAGGACCATGACATCGGCCTTTATCTCCTTCATCATGTCAGAAACCATCTTGCTGCTGTTGTCCGTATATTTCCCGAACACTCCGACATTATAGGAAACGATCCTCGTGGCACCGTCCTCCTTGGCATATACAGCCGCATCCTGTACGGCAGGGATGCCTGCCCCAGGCTTTCTGGTGCTGTTGCAGGACATCACCGCCAGGGACAGGACTGCCGATATGAACAATATCGTTTTCTTCATAATGACATAATCAATTTAAGACAGACTTTCAGAACACAAGACCGTCATCCCACCCTGGATTCTGGGTCAGCACACCTCCGGTAAGAGAGCGGTCATCAATAGGTATAGGGTAATAATAGTCCCTTTCTTCAACCCACTTCTCCTGTTTTTCCGGATGCGGGGTCACATATCCGGAATCCCCGTCCGACAGGAAAATGTCTTTGGATATCTCATACTCAACAGAAGCAGTTGTGCTGCCCTGATGGTCTTTCCACAGATACAGGTCCATAGTGCCGTCCCCGTCCAGGTCATACTCTCCCGGACCCGGGAAATACATACCGTAAAACTGCCTGTTGAAAGCCTGGCCCTCTTTCCACCTGACAATATCGTAATAGCGGAAACCTTCCTGTGCCAGCTCTACCGTCCTCTCCCTGCGGATTTCCAGTATCACACCCATGTCAGGGCCTTCTACTCCAGGGTAACCTGTTTCCGGGCTCATGAGATACGGGTCAGGATTTGCATTTGCCTCGTCCTTGTTCATGTCCGGCATGCCTGCACGGCTGCGCAACCTGTTTATGGACTTGTCAAGGTCCTCCTGGGTAAGGGTACCGAGTTCGGCAAGAGCTTCGGCGAAATTCAGATACACCTCTCCCATGCGGAATATTATCAGGTCGTTATAGGAAATGTTGTAGCTGTCGCAATCCGTCCCGGTTACATACTTTATCTGCTGGTATCCGGTGACGCTCCCTGAAAAATCCGGAAGGAGAGTGGTGCTCCCGCCTATCCTCATATAGCCTGGAGTTCGTATGGACTGGGCCAGACGCGGATCCCTGTCCTTACATTCCTCAGCGAACTGCATCGTCTCCCATCCCGGCTTATCAGTGAAACGGGTCCCGTCCGCCATCAGATAGGAAGCCACCAGCTTCCTTGTCATGCCAGGCTGCCCGTTGGTCTGGCCGATAGAGAAGTAGTTGCTGTTGTGGAATACTCCCAATGCCTGGTTGTAGTCCCTCGCCAGGATTACCTCAGTCTGGATGGCATTCTCGGACGCAAAGAGGTTCATGTAGCTTTTATCCGGTCCGTCCGCCGTATAAAGGCTGTATCCGCTTTCGTCGATAAGCTGCTCCGCAGCCGCTGCGGCCTGCTCCAGATACCACCTCCAGTCATGTCCGTCAAGCTCTATTCCGTGGTATTTCCTGAAAGTGCCTTCGAAAAGACAGAACCTGGATTTAAGGGCCAGTGCGCTCCACTTGGTTATCCGGTACAGGTCCTTGCCGGAACCGAGGTTCTCGATGGCATAGTCTATATCCTCTATCATCTTCTGCATCACATATTCCCTGGAATCCCTCGGTTTGTACAGGTCCGGATCATCGGAAGCTAGCTGCTTGTCATACCATGGCACATCCCCGAACCTCTTCACCTTATCAAAATAGAAATATGCCCTGAAGAACCTCGCCAGCGCGTCGTACTTGACACGGACCTCCTCATCCTTGCAGTTCACGGAATATTCAAGCAGGGTATTCACATCACGCAGGTCGCCCCAGCTCCAGCCCCCGCCGGAAGCAGGGACTATCCTCAGGCCCGAGATCTCATCGGGAAGCTTGTTCTGGGTATATGTGTCGGCATTGTCCGTATAAAGGGACGTGGCCGGGAGCATAGTGTAAAACTTGTTGCTGAATGCCTGCAGTTCTTCGTCACTTGAGAAGAAAGTGTCCGGTGACATCGAGTCCAGAGGGAACTTGTCCAGGTTCAGACAGGATGTCAAGGACAAAACAGCCAATATGTAAATCGTCAACTTCTTCATATTCTTTATTTTAAAATCAACATCCCATCGTCAGAAACTTACATCTATACCGAAAATTATAGTCTTCTGCCATGGATACACGCGGAGCTCCCCTCCAGTCATGGCAAGCTCAGGATCTATGTAGTCCGACTTGATTCCCGAGATATAGAAAAGGTTCTCCCCTGTAAAATACAGCCTTATGTTATCCATCTTTATCTTTTTCATCCACTTCTTCGGAAGGGAGTAGCCGACGGTCAGGTTCTTGAGGCGGCAGTAGCCTATATTCTGAAGGTACCTGTCATTTACGGCTGTCAGGGCCCTATTTGAACCGGAAAGGGCGATATATCCCCTCGGTCTCGGGAAATATGCGTCAGGATTGTCCTCCGTCCAGTACATGGTATGGAAATCCTTTGGTATAAGTGTAGCGTAAGGCCTTGCGTAAGGTCCCCAGAAAGCCATACAGTTGGCGGCAGGGTACCAGTCCATCTTTCCGATTCCCTGGAAAAATACGCTCACATCGAAATTGTTCCAGCTGAATCCCAGGTTGATACCATAATTGAACCTCGGCTCGCTGTTTCCGATGATCTCCCTGTCGCCAGGGTTATCCACCGTGTTCTGGCCTATGGATATCTTGTTGTCTCCGTCCAGGTCCAGGAACTTCAGGTCGCCGGCAAGAGGACCGTCCTTCTGGTTGCTGTTCACACTGGACTGGTCAACATTGTAGTTCATGGCATCCTCATCAGAAAGGAAGAGCCCTCCGGTCCTGTATCCCCAGATCTCGCCCAGCGTCATGCCTTCATAGTATGACTTGGCAAAAGTCCTGTTCGGGTTGTCGTATTTGGTGATGACTGTCTTGTAGTCCGAGAAATTTACTCCCACATGGTACTGGAAAGGCTTGCCTGCAAGCGTGAACATGTCCTTCCATACGAAAGAAAGCTCATATCCTGAAGTACGCAGGTCGGCACTGTTCATCTTAGGGGCGGACGCACCGTAAACGGCAGGGAGGGCGACACCTTCCGTAAGCATGTTCCTGGTGTCCCTTATATAAGCCTCACCCGTGAAAGACAGCCTGTTGTCAAAAAAAGACATGTCGATACCGAGATTGTGCTGCTGTGACACCTCCCATGTAAGGTCTCCGGCCACAGGTGCCTCTATGGATGCTGTAATAGGCTTCGTGCTGCCTCCGAACAGGTAGGACTGGTCGCTTATCGTTATCTCCCTGATATAGTCATAATACCCCACCTGCTGGTTTCCGAGCTGACCGAACGAATATCTGACCTTGAGGTTGTTGAACCAGTCCTTCACAGGCGAGAAGAACGGCTCTTCCGAGATTCTCCACCCGGCAGATGCAGACGGAAAGAATCCCCAGCGGCTGTCTTTCGCAAAACGTGAAGTGCCGTCATAGCGTCCGCTCACCTCGAAAAGATATTTGCCCTTGTAGTCATAGTTCAGCCTGGCAAAGAATCCGGCAAGGGCGTATTCATTCTGCCCGCCGGCAACTTCCATCCTCTTGTTACCCTCCTTGTCAGAGCCGACAAGATCCAGATCGCTGAGGCTTTCCGACAGCAGGTAGTAGCCTATAGAAGTGACATCCTTCAGATGCTTTGTCTCCCAGTTGAATCCTGCCATTATCTTGAAATTGTGGCTTTGCCTGAAGGATTTGGCATATGTGGCGTACACGTTTGTCTGGAGATATGTGTGAGTGTTGGAGATTTCCTGGAGCTTGTCCGTGAATCTTGAGCCTGTACTCAGTTCCTCTATCACGCCTGGATATGTGGAATAGGAAGTGTTCACGAAACGGTTCATAGCCCTGTAGCTGTAAAAGGAATACGTGAAATTGCCCTTTATTTCCAGACCTTCAACAGGAGTTATGGTAACCTCCGTTGTAGTGGAGAACTGGTCCTTGTCATCCCTGTTCTTGTGCATGCCCTTGTCCAGAGCGGTCAGCATGCCGTCCATGACATTGCCCGAAGTCGAGCCTGTTGTGATATAGAGGCTTGACCCGTCAGGATTCATGGTAGGGTAACTTGCAAGGGCATGGACTGTCATGAGGCTGAACGCCGTATTCACGCCGGATGGTCCGGGATAGGAGTACCATGACTTGTAATAGCTGGTATTGCTGCTGACATTCAGCCAGTCCGTCACGTCAAAGGACAATTTGGAACGGAAATCTATCCTGGTGAACTTGTCAGTGTTCTCCCTGAACTGCCCTTCCTGATCGTGATAGCCTCCTGATACGAAGTACTTGAATCTCTTGGACCCGCCGCTGAAAGAGATATTGTGGGTCTGTGTCGGCTTGATATCCTGGAACAGGTAGTGGTACCAGTCAGTATTGGCATAATAGACATACTGGTCCCGTCCGTTCCTCTGGTCTATCACCACCCACGGGCGAGCCGGGTTTTCCACCTTGTCATTGCGCCTCAGCCATAGCTGTTCCATGTCGCTGTCCGTGTATGTAGAGTACTTTGTCCCGTTGTAATTGTACATGAACAGGTCATTTATATATACGGAATAATAACCGCGAGTCTCATAGTCGGTGGATGTCGTAGGCGCGGTGAACCCGAATTTGCCGCTGTAGCTGAACTTGGCCTTCCCGTCGGTATCCCCTCCCTGTTTGGTAGTGACAAGTATGACACCGAACGATGCCCTGGCGCCATAGATGGCCGATGAAGATGCGTCCTTTATGACAGAAATCGACTCCACGTCATTTGCGTTCACCATGTCCAGGCTACCCTCCACGCCGTCGATAAGGACAAGCGGCGTACCTCCGTTGATGGAGTTGGTTCCGCGGATGTTTATATCGACTGAGTTTCCAGGACGGCCGGATGACATCGTGATGTTAAGTCCCGGGACACTTCCCTGGAGCATGTGCCCCAGAGTGGAAGTCGCCCTGTTGGACAGGTCCGAGGCCTCCACCGTCGAGACAGCACCAGTCAGATTCACCTTCTTCTGTGTACCGTATCCCACCACGACAGTGGCATCAAGCATGGTCGCGTCCTCGGTCAGATACACTTTCATATCCTGGGCGGAAGGCGGGACACTCACCTTCTTGGTGACATACCCGAGAGACGAGAACACCAGCACGCCGGATGAACGTTCAGGCAACGAAAGCATGAACGAGCCGTCAATTCCGGAGGCGACCCCAGTGGTCGTCCCGTCAATCATAACAGCCACTCCTGCCAGTGGTTCTTCGTTGATATCCACCACAGTACCCGTCACTATCCTGTCAGATGACGATTCTTTCACGGCAGGGAACAGGGCTATCTGCCTCTGCCTGATCTCGAATGTAAGTCCCGTGCCGGCAAGCAGACGGCCGAGAGCTTCTTCCATAGGCATTCCGTCAGCAACCAGCGTCACTCTGACACCTGGATCCACCTGCTCTTCATCAAGGAAGAAAGTGTACCCGCTCTCATCCTCTATCCGGGCAAGAGCCTCAGACAAAGTGACATCCTTCAGGCTGACAGTCAACTTATCCTTCACCTGCTGTCCCGAGGCGACAAAGCAGCTCAAAAGCAAGGCGAGGACAACTGCAATACAGTTAAACCGCATAAAGATTCATTTTTGATTTGACTTTACTTATATTTGATATGCGCATATCCTTTTACATGCATTCAACGGAGTTCCCTTATGGTATATACCCCGTCCGCGACCTCATACTCTATAGGGTTGATCCTGCCCATTATGACGAGAATCTCCTCAAGCGGCTCGTCAGTCACAGTAAATGTGTAGGCATACTCGTCCTCCAGGGAAGGCACCGTCCTGATAGGGACACCGTACCATACCGAAAGATAACGGCAGATTTCCCCTATAGGGCGGCTCTTGAAATTCAGGGACTCCCGTGCCCAGCAGATGTCACAGGAGACATTCCCGGGGATGACTGACAGCTTGCCGCTGCACCTGTCAAACACTGCTTTCTCCCCGGGGACAAGACTGAGTCCGTCACCCGATGGGCTTGACAGCTCCACGGATCCTTCGGCAAGGCTGACCACCACGGTACGCCCGCTCTCCTTTACGTTGAATGACGTACCGGTGACACGTACCGAAAGCCCGCCGGCAGACACAGTGAATTCCTTTTTCAGGTCTTTCGCCACGTTGAAATATGCCTCTCCGTCCAGAGTCACCGCCCGGTCTCTTCTCCCGAAAGACGCGTTGTCATATTTGATGGACGAGGCGGAGTTGAGCCACACCACGGTACCGTCAGGAAGGACAGTTCCGGACTTTCCGGACATGGATTTGACAGCCACGATGTCAGGCTCGCGCTGGCCAGCCTGCGAGAGGCACAACACCCCAGCCAGGATGACAAGCACGGCCGCCGCAACCGCTGCCGCCATGCGGATGACACCAGCGGACTTTCTGCGCCTGGAGACCTTTCTCCTGAACCTTTCCCAGAGTTCCACGCCATCCGGATCATACTCGGATGCCCTGCCCTGGACATCGTCCCAGAACCTCCAGGCCTCGGCATACAGGTCCCTGTTTCCCGGCTCTTTCATCCAGGATTCAAGTTCGGCCCTGTCCTTTTCGTCCAGTTCGTTCCGGAAGGCCCTGGCAAGAAGCCGGACGGGCAGCCGTTTCTTTTCCATCTGCGACATCTGAATGTTTTATATGTTTAAGACCCCGTACAGTTACGATTCCTGATATAAGACACAAAAAAAAGAGATGACCCTAAGCCATCTCCCGGTTTTTTTGTTAAAAAAGAATTAAGGAATACAGTTTCTTGAACTGGACCCTGAGCTCTTTCAGGGCTCTGGTTATATGTGCTTCGACAGTCTTCACGGAAATGCCCATCTCGCTCGCAATCTCGGCATTTGACAGACCGGACTCACGGCTGAGACTGAATATCTTCCTGCACTTCGGGGGCAAGGCTTCCACCGCACTCTGGACTAGTCCGGAGATGTCATCCATCTCTACACAAGAAAGTCCCGGCGGCACGGAAATCTCCATGCTCTCATCTATGAGCTCCCCTTTTTCATGTCTGGTACGCAGAAAGTTGAGCGATCTGTTCCTCACACTCCGGAACAGATACCTCTCAACAGAAATGTCGATATCCACCCATTCCCTGTTCTTCCACAGGTAGATGAACATGTCAAGCACGACTTCCTCGGCTTCCATCCTGTCCTTCAGCATAAGGAAGGCGTACCTGCAAAGAGGGGCATAGAAACGGTCAAAGAGCTGCCTGAATTCCTTCTGCCCTCCCTCTTTCTTGAACCGGGTCCACAATAATTCCCCCGATACACAACTGTCCATATCCTACAACCGATGCTTTGATTCATCAGCCAAAGTTAGGAATTAATCATTATAATTATGTTACAATTCCATTTAATAAATTAGACATGCCGGCTGCACTGTGACGGGACCATGGCACGGGAAGCTGACAATAAAAAAGCGGACTGCATCAGAAAATATCTGACACAGTCCGTTTTTATATAAAGTCACAAAAGACTATTTGCTGTCCTTGCGGTCACCCCTGCGGCGGTCACCTCTGCGGCGGTCTGAGCGTCCGCCACGGTTCTGGCCACCCTGCTGATGAGCGTTTGCAGCTACACCTGCATTCGGAGAAAGGTCTCTCTTGCCATAAACCTCACCGTTGCAGATCCATACCTTGATACCGAGCACGCCGACCTTGGTATGAGCCTCTGCGAGGGCATAGTCGATATCTGCACGGAATGTATGGAGAGGAGTACGTCCTTCCTTGAACATCTCGCTCCTTGCCATCTCGGCTCCGCCCAGACGGCCGCTGATCTGGATCTTGATGCCTTCCGCTCCCATTTTCATGGTTGTTGCGACAGCCATCTTGATAGCCCTTCTGTATGATACACGGCCCTCGATCTGACGGGCGATGTTGTCAGCCACGATATGGGCATCAACCTCCGGCTTCTTCACCTCGAAGATGTTGATCTGAACATCTTTCTTGGTCACTTTCTTCAGCTCCTCCTTGAGCTTGTCCACTTCTGCACCGCCTTTTCCGATGATTACACCCGGACGTGCTGCATGGATAGTCACAGTGATGAGCTTGAGAGTCCTCTCGATCACAATCTTGGAAAGGCTTGCCTTTGCGAGACGGTTCACGAGATACTTACGGATCTTGTAATCCTCTGCGATCTTCTCCGCATAGTTACCACCACACCAGTTAGAGTCCCAACCACGGGTGATACCGATTCTGTTGCTGATTGGATTTGTCTTCTGTCCCATAATTTATTCCTCCGCTGATGCTGGTTTCTTTGTATCGAGGATAATGGTAATGTGGTTCGAACGTTTGCGGATCCTGCCGGCCCTTCCCTGAGGACAAGGACGGATTCTCTTGAGTGTACGACCTTCATTTACCATGAGGGTCTTGATATAGACATTACCGTTATCCAAATCTTTGCTGTTGTCCGGGTTCTTTGCCTCCCAGTTTGCAATGGCGCTGCGGAGCACCTTTGCAAGTGCTATGGAAGCGTGCTTCTTTGAATATTTGAGAATATCAAGTGCACGATTCACTTCAACACCCCTGACGATGTCGGCAACAAGGCGCATCTTACGAGGTGAGGTAGGTACGTCATTCAGCTTTGCGATAGCTGTCTGCTTCTTTATCTCTTTAAGCCTCTCGGCCATCTGTCTTTTACGAGCTCCCATAATTACAATTTCATTTTAAAATTATTTACGATTGCCCGAATGGCCTCTGAATGTTCTTGTCGGAGCGAACTCGCCGAGCTTGTGGCCTACCATGTTCTCCGTAACGTAAACAGGAATAAACTTGTTTCCATTATGAACTGCGATAGTGTGACCCACAAAGTCAGGAGAGATCATACTTGCGCGTGACCAAGTCTTGACAACCTCTTTCTTCATGCTACCTTCATTCATAGCAAGAATTTTCTTTTCCAGGCTTTCCTGAATATAAGGACCTTTTCTTAATGAACGACTCATAATCTCTAAAGTTTAATTCCGGTTATTTTTTCCTTCTTTCAATAATGAACTTATTTGAAGTGCTCTTAGGATTACGTGTCTTGTAGCCCTTAGCCGGCATACCCTTACGTGAGCGCGGATGTCCTCCGGATGCACGTCCTTCACCACCACCCATCGGGTGATCAACAGGGTTCATGACGACACCACGGTTGCGAGGACGGCGGCCGAGCCACCTGCTGCGTCCTGCTTTTCCATGAGACTCCAAATTGTGATCTGGATTCGATACGGTACCCACTGTAGCACGGCATGATACGAGTACCATCCTTGTCTCGCCTGAAGGCAGACGGAGAACGGCATAGTTACCTTCACGTGCTGCGAGCTGTGCGTATGCACCTGCACTGCGTGCCATTGCGGCACCCTGTCCAGGACGGAGCTCGATATTGTGGATGAGCGTACCGAGCGGAATTTCAGAGAGAGGAAGAGTGTTCCCGAGCTCAGGAGCCACACCTGGACCTGATTCGATGACCTGTCCTACCTTCAGTCCGTTTGGCGCGATGATATATCTCTTTTCACCATCTTCATATTTCACCAATGCGATACGTGCACTGCGGTTCGGGTCGTACTCGATAGTGAGCACCTCGGCCTTGCAGTTGTCCTTGTTGCGGAGGAAATCGATGATACGGTACATTCTCTTGTGTCCGCCACCGATGTAACGCATTGTCATCTTACCCTGGTTGTTGCGTCCGCCGGTTTTCTTGATCGGAGCAAGGAGGGGTTTATACGGGGTCTTGCAGGTAATGTCGTCAAAAGTGCTGATTACCTTGTTTCTCTGACCGGGAGTTACCGGTTTGAATTTTCTTACTGCCATTTCCTGATCCCCCTTTAAATGTTAGCGTAGAAATCTATCTTGTCCTCACCGGCAAGAGTCACGTATGCTTTCTTGTAGTGATTCATGCGGCCTCTCAAAACGCCGGCTTTGGTAAAGCGCGACTTTCTCTTTCCGTGGTAATTCAGTGTATTGACTGAAGCCACTGTCACGTTGTACATCTGTTCTACCGCAGCCTTGATCTGGAGTTTGTTTGCCTCGCGGTCCACGATAAAACCGTAGCGGTTCAACTTCTCGCCTTGAACCGTCATTTTTTCTGTTACTATTGGCTTAATTATGATTCCCATCTCTCGATCTTTTTAACGGATTCTTGAAGAAAGAATGTCCTGTACGCCATCAACGATTACCATCGAATGGGCTGCCATGATGGTGTATGTATTGATCTCGTCAACAGTTATGACCTTTACTTCCGGAAGGTTGCGGGATGAAAGGTAGATATTGGATGAATTCTCCGGAAGCACGAAAAGAACCTTTCTGTTGCCAGCCTTGATATTCTTCAGAATCTGCGTGAATTCCTTTGTCTTAGGAGCTTCCATAGTGAATGGCTCAACCATGACAATAGCATTCTCCTTTGCCTTGTAGCTGAGTGCGGAGAATCTTGCAAGCTGTTTGAGCTTCTTGTTGAGCTTGAAGCTGTAGTCGCGCGGCTTAGGACCGAACACACGGCCACCGCCAACGTAGATACCTGCCTTGAGGCTGCCGTGACGCGCACCGCCTGAACCCTTCTGACGGATAAGCTTCTTTGTGCTGTATGCCACCTCACTGCGGTCCTTGGTCTTGTGCGTACCCTGCCTCTGGTTTGCAAGATACTGCTTTACATCAAGCCATATTGCATGGTCATTAGGCTCAATACCGAAAACTTTCTCGTCAAGAGCGACTTTCTTTCCGGACTCCGTCCCGTCAATTTTGTAGACTGATAATTCCATAGTCCTAATCCTCCAAAATTACATAAGATCCCCTTGCTCCAGGTACAGAGCCTTTCAAGACAATAAGATTGTTCTCCGGAAGAACCTTCACGACCTCGAGGTTGAAGATTTTCACACGGGCGTTTCCGGTATGTCCGGCCATTCTCATGCCCTTGAACACACGTGAAGGCCAGGATGATGCGCCGAGTGAACCGGGATGACGGAGCCTGTTGTGCTGACCATGAGTCTGCCCGCCTACTCCGGCAAAGCCGTGACGTTTTACAACTCCCTGGAAACCTTTACCCTTAGAAGTACCCACAACGTCTACATACGCTGTGTTTGCGAATACATCGGCAACCGTAAGAGTGTCGCCGAGCTTAAGCTCCTGAGCGAAATCCGCCTTGAACTCGACGAGTTTGCGCTTAGGTGTGGTCCCTGCCTTTTCAAAATGCCCCTTCAAAGGCTTGCTGGCATGCTTCTCGCTGATTTCGTCATAGGCAAGCTGCACAGCGGCATAACCATCATTCTCTACTGTGCGGATTTGCGTGACTACGCATGGACCAGCCTCAATAACGGTGCATGGAATGTTCTTTCCATCGGCACCGAAAACGGAAGTCATTCCGATTTTCTTTCCAATTAATCCAGGCATTGGTTTGTTTAATTAATTGTTTATTAATGCTTTA
>JADILZ010000033.1 GCA_017695065.1 Candidatus Cryptobacteroides excrementipullorum | reverse complement strand
TTTTTATTTCTGGCGGATTTCTCCACTCCCTGCGGCCGGTCGAAATGACAGGAAAGGGTTCGATGGTCCCGGTAAACCGAAATGGCTGTTCAGAACAATACCGACAGGACCCCTGACACGGCCCAGCGGCTGCCGCCACCGGCGGCCGGGAACATGCCGTCGAAAGAGGCGCCGATGTTTATCCCGGCGACACTGCGCACAGGTACTGAGAAAACAGCGTCAAGGCCGGCCTTGAAGAAGTCGGCGGAGCTGACCGCGAATTCATTGGCATAGAACACGGTTATGACCCGGTGATCCTGGTCGGGACCGTTGTAGTCATATTCTCCGCCGAGATTCAGGCGGTATCCGGCATCGGCCGCCACGAGTATGCGGCAGGTCTTGCCGGCCCTGAAGTTCTTTTTGGCGAACAGGGCCGCCCCGGCATTGTTATATTCCAGGACCGACTCGGGAGTGAAATAGGTCTCGCTGCGGCCTTCATACCCGGCCTGTACCCCGGCATACCACGAATATGTATTGTCCCGGCCACCTGTGAAGATACCGTATGTAACGGAGGCCCTGCGGGTCCTGTACCTGCTCATGTCAAGCTCGGCGAGAACCTTATACGGATCGGTATTGACATCCTGGTCCCTCTCCTGGAGATATTCAGTCCCTTTGGTGACAGTGTACAGGGCCTCGAAAGTGAGCTTGTGGCGCACACCGCTCCCCCACATCACCATGATGTCCGCACTGCAGCCCGTCTTGCCGGCAGTCCCCATCCTGTACCTGGTCTGGGGGTTCTGGAATGCGTCTCTCCTGTAGCTGTAGAAGCCAAGGTCGGCCAGGACCCGCACATCCCCGGAGGAGAAGGCATACTGCAATGATCCTCCGAAGCTGTTCCCGGGATAGAAATAGGGGGAGATACCTCCCGTGCCTGATACAGAGCCGGAAGAATAGAACCCCAGCCCCTTCATCAGGAAAACAGGGGAGGAATTGGAGCCCTGGACATTGCTGAATGTGCTGCGCTCAAACATGTTCCGGTATGTGAACACAGCCCCTATGGCATGCCCCTCCCCTATGATGACGGCCACGGACGGGGAAACTTCCAGGGCATACCCGATAGGGACACCGCGCGGGTCTATCTGCTTCGCCCCCTTGTAGGCCATATAGCTTGCCCCCGCACCGAACACCACCCTGTCCCACAGCATCGGGAAGGCGGCCTTAACGGACATGTCATACGACTGCCTGGTCCAGTCCCCGGCCCTGTCGTCGGCGACATAGTATGGCATGTCGGGGTCGAGGAAGAAGCAGTTGGTGTTGTACTGTGCATCCTGCCATCCGTCCCGTCTGAAAGTGAAGTCACCCCAAAGGAAAGTCCTGCCGAGGCTGACGGCACCGTTGGTGTTGAATGTCAGGAGATTCTCCGATTTCCCCCGCTGCAGCGAACGGAAATCCCCTTCCGTATGCCTGTACCCTGCGGAGACGACGCTGTAGTTGTCAAGCGGGGAGAGGGCCATACCTGCCGCATTGTCCGTAGAGAACCACAGATGCCTCTCGAAGTTCATCTCATGCGCCGCGGGATCCAGGATGGATGCGGCCTTGTCCTGCCCTTCTGACAAGCAGAAAGGCAGGACAAGGAGAAAAGCTATGAAAAACCTTTTTTCCATTAACGTGATGCCCAGGTGTTCCATGACGGGATTCCGGCACCGTACCTGCGGGCCTGTGCCGTCATGCATTCGAAGTCGCTGGATGAATTGTTGGTGTCCTGGAGTATGACCCTGCCGTCCTCAAGGGTGGATGAGACTTTACGGACTATAGAGCGGCCAAGGCCCGTTGCCGCCTCCCCGTTCTCGTCGGTAAGCCATATTGCGCCTGAATCAAGGACGTCAGGCACCCTCTTGTTGGCCACCTGGGTCTCGTCACGTACACATTCCACAGCATCAAGTATCCTGTCTGCCTTTACAGGGTATGAATACATCACGCCATCGTTCAGTTCCCTCAGCTGGTTGGCCTCGTCGAAGTCCCCGTCCTCAGGGAAGAAAATGGCATACGCCCAGCCGTTGAGACTGGTGGTCCACTGGGTATAGGCGCTCTCGGTACGGCTGTATGCAAGTTCAAGGTTGACGGCAGACTCGTCCTGCTGCGGGCCTTCCGGGTAGTAGTACTCGAATTCCCCGCCGGAGAGGTCCACAGGAGAGAGCGGGTTCCCGTCCTCCGCCTGGTGGTTCTTTGCCCATTTGCACAGGAGGATGGACTCGCCTGGGGCCACCGGATAGTTGTTGTCCCCGACATTTCCAGGGACCTTCAGCACCCTTGAAAGGAGGCAGTACTCCTGGGTGTCCACGCCCCAGTTGTAGTTCGCCTTCCCGGTAGCAAGCTCAGGCATCAGATTGCCGATACAGAGCCCGTCCGCGTAGACGGTCTCGTCGCTGTTGTTGTAGATTTCGATGAACTGGTCATGGATATAGTTGCTTCCTGCGGCATTCTTGCTGAACCCGTAATACATCTCCTTTATCACGAGCTGGGAGCTTTCCGTCACGCTGACCGGAACGGTTATGGTCATCCCGTCCTCAAGCACATTCACATTCGACTGTGTACCTGTATAGAGGCTTGTCACTCCCTCGACGGAGACGGAGGCGGTGGCCGTCACTGTATAGCGCCCCATCACAAGGCCGCTGACAGACACCTTGCCGGATTCGTCCGTACTGGCCGTCTGCTCTGTCCTCGTGTCATAATTGGTCACCGTCACGTCGAATACCGTGCCCGTCGGGACCTCGACCCCTTCAGCGGCTACGACCTCTATATTTACGGATACGGTGCTTCCGTTGTCCGTCCCTTGCTCGCAGGATGTCTGCAGGAGCATCACCGATGCCGCGGCAGAAACAATCATCATCAATCTTTTCATAAAACTTCCTTTTTTATTGTATTGTTCAGATAATCAATATCTTTATTCAATCAAACCAATTTGTTTTTTATATTTTCCTTCTGTCATCCTGAACGTCTTTCTGTCGTCCCGAGCGTACTCCTGTCATCCCGAGCGAAGTCGAGGGATCTGTTTATTCTCACTTCTCCGGCAGATTTCTCCGCTCACTCCGTTCGGTCGAAATGACAGGAAAGCCCGTCCGGTCGAAATGACAGAAAAGCCCATTCAGTCGAAATGACAGGAAAACTTGTCCGGTCGAAAACAGGGTGGGGAATCCTGCGTCCGGGATGACGAACAGTCCATACCGGAATTATTTTATTGACACCGACAGGTCAAACCCGAAGAATATGTCGTTACCGAGCTCAATCAGGGTGGTCGGATTCTTGGTCGACTGGTATATCGGCCTGCTGTACAGTGCGTTGTTCGCAAAGAAAGAGAACCTCATCAGCTTCCCTATCTCTTTTGTGAGGGTCAGGTTGAAATAAAGGGTCGGCACGCGGCTTTCAACGGTCTCCCGGTTGGAGGCAATGTTCTCGAACAGGTAGCTGAACTCCGGATCATCCGCCTTGGCCGGGTCGAAATCATAGACTTTGCCGTCATCCATGGACAGGTATTTGACAAACATGTCGCTGCCGTACCTTGACCAGAACCTGTCTATAGGTGTGAACTGCGTCGTAAGGGTGACGGCAAAGCCTATCTTCGGGATATTGTGCGTCATCCTCAGGGTCGCGACCATCCTCTCCCGGTAATCCGTTATCCTGCCAGGGGCATATATCCCGACATGTCCCTCTATCCCGCCCGTAGGAGTGAGCGTACTGAACGAATAGCCGCTGCTTGTGCTGCTCTCCCTCATCCACGCCCCGCTCAGGTAGAACGACGTCCTGATGGCATCGAAACGGCCCAGGTCCATCTCCATCTCCACACCGTATTTGCTGTTCACGGCAGTGTTGGACGGCTTGTATATGCTCTGCCATACCTTGTAAGTCCTGTCGAGGGTGAGTGTGGGAAGGCTGCCAGGGTTCTCCTCAAGCACTTTGTACACAGGGTATTCCACCAAATGGAAACAGTCTATGTCCCTGGCGAGGGAATAACCGTTGCCGCATCTTTCGTAATAGCCTGTGAGCGCCATGGTATACCTCCCGGCAATGGTGAGGTCTATCCCGGCTTCGGATTTCATGTTCTTTTCTATCTCGAGGTCCGGATTCTCGGCGGAATAGACATTGGTCTTGGTTATCACCAGGTTCTCGGCCGGATCTGAAGACGATGTACTGGCGAAAAGGGGCATGTCGAAATACCCGTTCTCCGGATAGAGGTAGAGCAGGGTCGGGGCCTTGGCCGTGATACCGTACCCGCCGCGGACGGAAAGTACATCCGGAAGGACCTCGAAAGACGCATTGATACGCGGTGCAAGGGCCTGCTTCCCGTTTATATGGTCGAACCGGAGGCCAGCTGAAACTATCAGGTCCCGCCGCCCTATCTTCTGGCTGTAGGTATCCTCCACATAGGCGCTCACCCTGTTGATGAACGGGATGTCGTAGTAATGGCGGATCCTGTCCGAGCTGAAGCCGCTGCCCGGGGACGGAGGGGAGTCATTGTCATAGACTTTCCCTGCACCGCGGTTCCCTTCTATCCTGTATTCCGCACCGGCGATTATCCTGTTGGAGGTCTTCTCTCCCCAGGTCTTGTAGAGGACGGCCTTGACCTTTGCATTGCCGTAGATCTCCTTGCCGAAAATGTTGTATTCAGACCTGTAGGAGTCCGGAAGGAAGGTGACATAGGCGTCCTCTGTCCCCGGAAGGAGGTTGGTTATCTCGTTTCCTTCATTGTCAAATATATGCACGCCCTGATGGCTGGAGGTCACGGACCCGTCAACGGTGGACGTGGAGTAGAGCCCGCTGGCTCCGCTTATTATCTCGGACTTGTAGGAGTGCCTGTCGGTATAGCTCCCGTACAGGCCGTATTCTATGGTCTTGAGCCATCCTGCGTTCACGGACACCGTGCCGGTCGTGTTCAGTTTGAACCCGAGGTCCCGTCCCTCCTCGACGAGTTCGCGGGCATTGTTGTCCGGGTTGCCGGTGCGCCGGTCCATACCGTAGAACATGTTCAGGGTGGTCTTCGTGCTCAGCCTGTCGCCCCACATCTTCGACCAGATGCCGGAGGCTGTGAAGCGGCGGTAGTTCCAGTATGACTCTATCGGGCGCTTGATGGTGTAGAGGTAATCCCCGCTGAGGTTCAGCGTACCTCCCTTTTCCCCGAGGCGTATACCTTTGGCAACCGACCCCTGGTACTGCTCCGGACGTGCGCTGAACTTGATGTTCAGCGGGGTCTGTCCTGTCTTGGACTTCACGATTACGGCTCCGGCGGTCAGGTCCCCGTATTCGGCTGAAGGGATTCCGCGTATAACCTCGACAGACTCCACGTTGTCAAGGGAGACGGTCCTGGTATCGACACCGCCCGCGCTGTTGGCGGTATTCTGGAAATAGAGCGGGTTCGAGGTAGAACCGTTCGAGGTCGGGGACATCACCTGCAGGTTGGCGTTGTTGGACTGCTGGTCGCCGTCTATAATGAGGGCTGTCCCGAGGCTGTTGGCCGCAGAACCGTCTATACTCCTTATGCTCAGAACATTGGGACTGCCCAGGTCGGAATTCGACATGGCAGATCCCGGAAGCAGCTGCATCACGTCCGTAAGGGAGGACGCCTGCATGTGGTCGATCGCCTGGCGGTTGATGGTAGAGGCGGTGGACTCCCCGGCCTTGTTCCTCGTCGCCGTCACCACCACCTCTTCCATACGGAAGTCGGAGGGCTGCATCCGGAACATGAACTCGTTGACTTTCCCCGGAAGCACAGTGACAAGTGTGTCGACCGTATTCAATCCCACGTACTGTATCTGTATGCCGACTTTCCCCGGATCCACTTCCTGCATGGAGAAAAAGCCTTTCTCGTCCGTCATGGCGTACTGTCCGGAAGCAGGCAGGAATACCCACGCATAGTCCACAGGGGTCCCGCTTCCGGCTTCAAGCACATATCCTTCTATCTCCGCCTTCTCCTGTGCGGAGGCAGGGGAGAGGGACAATGCGGCCCATGCCAGGGCCGATACGAATATGACAATGGTATTTCTCATTAACGTCAGTCCGACGAATTTATGTTTAATAATATTACTCTAAAAATCAATATTTTACCGGGGACAGCCTGTTCAGGGTCTTCACGATTTCATTCTTCACCTGCGGGTCGGACTCCCTACCGAGCTGCGTGCCGAGGAAAGAGATTATGCGCTCCTTCCCGGATGAATATACATACCAGCCCAGGGTCTCGGCTATCAGGAGCCGCATTTCATTGTCTGTCCCGTCCCGGAGATACGAAAGCATGGCGTCAAGGGGCTGTGTCTGGCACTTGTTCCTCTGCGGAGTGACTATAGGCCGCCTCTTCCGGAACGGGATGTCCGTATCGCCCAGTTCCCCGAGTTCGCTGTACATCATCTGTTCGGACCTCTCCAGAGATTTTCTGAAAGCCTCATAGGCGGCCTCCTCCGGCCATAGCGGGCTGTCCGCCCGGACCATGTCAAGAGCCGCGAGGACTTCTGAGGCCGGGTACTGGTCAAAGGCATCCCGGACCTGGAAATACACCCTTGTAGGAGTCGACGGGTCGAAATAGAGCTTTACAAGCACAGGGAGCAGGTCCCTGTCACCGGATTTCACAGCCACGGCGGCAGCAAGGCGAGAAAGCAGCTCGTAGCTGTCGGAAAGCGCCACGCGTGTGGCCTCCGCAAGATCAGGGGCAAGGTATTTCTTGAGAAGTGCATAGGCCTCTGTCCTTACCACCGGGTCCGGGTCATCCGCGAGCAGTCGCATCAGGCTTTCCTGCGGGAGGGCGCCCTCACGGGCGAGCATCACAAGAGAAAGGGCCTTCAGGTCAGGGATGTCCGTCTTTTTGAACAGGCGGCGCCAGTATGAGGTGTCCGACCTGCGTTCCGTGACGGCCATATCAAGACCGGCAGGCACCCCGTCCACGGAAGGGGCGAACCTGTAGGTAGGGTCGCCGATGATATGGGATTCGAGGGTGAAAAGCTCCTTGGCCCAGTTTCCGATGCTCACCCCACAGCCGAGCAGACCTATGAGCTCGGTGGACCAGATGTCCTGGAGTGTGTTGACCGAGTTGGCCTTCACGGCCACGGTACCGCCGTCCCCGAACACATAGTGCCCCGCGATGTAGTCATCCTGCAGGAACGCCCCGTTGAAACATGCGTCCAGCATCACGAACCTCGCCTGAGGGGTGAAGTCCGCCAGGTCCTGTATATGCATATCCATACCTGCGGCAAAGACCGAGTCTGCCGCCATCACCTCCGGGTCCGAAACTCCGTCTGCCCATTCGCCCGGCACCCCGTATGAGGAGACGAACCTATCCCTGGCCGCCCCGGGGTCGCGGCTTCCGGACACTTTGCCGCGGAAGATGCGCCTGACGGACTCTATATAGTCTTTTACGGTGACTGGCGCAGGCGTCTCGCCGAGATACTGCGTATCCTCCGCACCGTGATGGTGCAGGACGGCGATGTCAATATCACTGTCGGCAAGGGCAGCCTTCAGGCGCGGTTTCACGAAGGGGTCTTCATCATAATTTATGAAGCACAGGTGCGCGTCCCTGTCATTGTCCAGCTGCGGGAAATGGTGCCTCAGCACCCAGTTCTCGTCAGTGCGGGCGCGGTGTGACTCGGAATTGTACCCGTGCCCCGCGAAATGCAGCACCTTGTCGATGACGCGTGCCCCCGACTTGGCGGCGGCCAGCTTCCTGAGGCACTCGTCCACAGCCTCATGCTTCGTCCTGCCCGGGACGGCAGGGGCCTTTATCCTGGCCGAATATATGTCACTCAAAATATACTGCGGGGAATCCGCCCTCAGGGAATAATAGAAATAGAGGGGACTGTCCTCATCCTCCCTGAGGAAATCGAATTTCAGGTCAAAATCGTCATAGAACCTGTCCGACGGGACCGAAGACTCTTTCCAGTCCCTCGACTGGTCCATCTTGAAAGCCGTCGTCAGATGCTGCGCATCCCTAATCATTGGGATGGGAATGTCCCCGATGAACACGGCCCCTTCAAGATTCCGCGTCCGGTAGAGGGTCTCCAGGTGCGCCCGTATCGAGTCGGGACAGTGCCATACATCTTCTATGACTATGACCTCCTTGCCGTCCTCCATTATGGCCCCGGCATAAAGAGACAATCCTTCCCCTGCTGCCGTCCTGGTGCCGGAATCCACCACCAGGGCCACCGAGGGCGTATATTTAGCGGAAAGCGCAAAGACTGACAATGCGCAGAAAACAGATAAAAACAATTTCTTCATCTATACCAACCTTTAATAAGACTGGCAAAGATAAAGAGTGCAGGCTGTCCTGGAAATCCCAAGAAATAGGGATGGGGGTGAGAAGTTCACCCCCATCTCGAATAGTTTTCGGGGGGTCGGATGCGGACGGCCGTGTCAGCAGCTGCCCCTGATGATAAGCTCCGGCATTATGAGCATCTGGCCGTCCTCCATGCCGGACTCCCCGCCGGAGCCGGAGGAGGACATGAGTTTCATCAGGATATCAACGGTGGCCTCCCCCATCCTGTCCGTATTCTGGGCGACACGGCTTATAGGAGGGTCCATATAGTCCAGGAAGACATTGTCATCAAATGAAACGACGGCCATATCGTCCGGAATCCGGAGGCCATGCTCCCTGAGGGATCTTATCACACCGAGCAGTATAGTGGTGCTGAACGCGAAAACCGCATCTATCTTCATTCCTGCGGAAAGCACGGCCTCAATCTCCCGGGCCCCGTTCTCCACCGAAAACGAATCGCCGGTTACAAACCCTTCCGCGTCCGGGATCCCGCCCAGACGGACCGCATCCAGGAACCCTTTGACCCTTTCCTTGTTCGGCATGGAAGAACGGACCCCCTGGATGGCCATTATGTTCCTGTAGCCCTTGGACAGGAGATATTCCGTGGCCCTGCGCGCCCCTGCATAATTGTCGGTGCAGACATACGGGAGAAAAGTGTTTTCATAGTACCTGTCTATCAGGACTACCGGGATGGATGCGCTTACCCCTTCGATGAACGACGGGGACTTGCTCACAGGGACGGCAATGATCCCGTCCACCTTCCGCGACACGAAAGAATTGATGGCCGCCCTCTCGTTCTCCTCCGTCTCCATCGAGTCGGACAGGAGAATATTGTACCCGCATCGCTTCAGCCTCGTGATGATATTGCCCTAAAGGCTCGCGAAGAACGGGTTGTCGATGGACGGGATGGTCAGCCCCACGGTATTAGTCCGCCTCGTCCTGAGGCCCTGTGCAATAAGGTCCGGGGTGTACCCGCATGCCCGGATCTCGTCCTGTATTTTCGATATGGCGGCCTCGCTTATCCTGTAACGCCGGCCCTGCCCTGAAACCACGCGCGATACGGTGGACTTCGAGAAGCCGGTCCGCTCCGCTATTGTCTGCAAAGTATCCTTTTTCATCGGAATGAGGTCAAATTCAAGTATACACTTAGCGCTCAATGATTTCCACAAATTTAAGAAAAATTAACATATTTTTAAAACAATACTTCGGTAAATTTTAACCGAAAATTTAAAAATTTATATGTCGGGGACAATATAAAGTTCGGTACTCTTGTCGACAGGGATTTCCCTGAATACGGATTCCCGTCCAGACAGAAGATACATGATGAATGCGATATCCTTGATGAGTATTTCAAGTTCACGGAATTCCACCGTAGCAGAGGGATGGAAATGGAAAAATTCAAAGTCGGTTCCCGCAAGCAGTTCATACTGAGACACAACCCGGGGAAATATAAAAAACTGTTTGAGGTAAGGAACCTGTGTGCCAACGGAATCGTCTGGACAGGCAAAGGAGAAAAAACAAAACCCATGTTCTCTGGAGACCCTGAACTATTCGATGAAAACATGAACAGCTGCGGATTCAGGATACGATACGGGGACTTCTCCTACTACAACTGCGGTGATATTCCTGGCGGGAATTTTCCTCTGTGTAAATCACTTGAACGTGACTTCGAATCATATGTCTCTGATGTCTGCGGCAAGATAACAGTCATGAAATGTGACCATCATGCCGCGACTGATGCAGTAAATATGAAACTTATAGCCGCCGCAGATCCTGAAGTATTCATCATTCCCGCATGCCACAGGGAACATCCTTACAAAGCCACAATGGTCAGGATGACAGATCCCCTGTGCAATTATCCTGAAAAGAAAGAATTCTATATCACGTCAGAATCATCCAGGAAGGATTTGGGCGAAGCTCTGTGGAAACACTTCAAACCGGCCGGACATATAGTAGTCCGCGTCTATCCCGGCGGGGAAAGATATCAGATATTCGTCCTTGACGTCAGGACCATGAATGTAATATATTCTTCCTCTATTTCGGGGAAATGAGATCTTCTGCTGTAATAACATCCGTGATTATGGACGAATACATATTGTTTTTAAGCCCATAGGTTGTAATGAGAGTCATCCGGACTGCCTTTTTTGTCTTGGATTCTTCATAG
>JADILZ010000032.1 GCA_017695065.1 Candidatus Cryptobacteroides excrementipullorum | reverse complement strand
TAAAAATCAATATTTTATCATTTATGACCGGATTTCTTACAGAAATCCTGTCTGTCCACCCCCAGTCACCTGACGGTGACAGCCCCGGTGGGGCATGCGCCTCCGCTTCGCTCCGCCGGCACCTTCACTGCTTCGGTTTCCCTGCCGGAAACCTCGCTGACGTTCCGGTGCGGCCCTATTGGGCCTTCCTATCTTAATCCCCAGTCACTCCGTGACAGCCCCTTGTTAAGGGGTGCCACCCCCTTCCTTCCCCCTCGCCGGGGGACATGTCGCAGGCCACGGCCTGCTCCTTAATAGGTAATTCGATGTAATTTAATGAATTAAATTCATCGAATTCACGTTAATTAATTTCATTTACACTATTACGCATCACTGCCTTGTCTTGTATCTGGCCGTTATGCGCCCTTTGGCTATGTTCTGGAGTTTCTTGGTAATCATCTTCCTCCTGATGGGGGCCACCTTGTCAACGAAAAGGTTCCCGTCAAGATGGTCCATCTCGTGCTGGATCATCCTGCATGCGAACTTGTCAAATTCCTCGGTCACCTTCTCGAAATTCTCATTGTAGTATTCGACCTTGATCTTCGCCGGACGCCTGACCTCAGCATATATGCCGGGGACACTGAGGCATCCTTCCGAGTATGTGCACTGCTCCTTGCTTTCCTCAAGCAGGACAGGGTTTATCATTGTCCTTCTGAAATCTTTCAGATAATCATACACGTCGGCTACCACAGTGCCGTCCACGATAAGGACCCTCTGGGAAACCCCTACCTGCGGGGCCGCGAGGCCGCAGCCGTCAGCAGACTTGAGAGTCTCCTTCATTTCTTCCACCAGGGCCGTGATATGCTCGCGGTCCGTAAGGTCGGCCTCCAGGGCCGTTTCCCTGAGCACCTCGGCTCCATAAAGGTAAATCGGTAATGTATTGCCCATTCTCTTTTCCTGTATCTTTGCGAATTATTGAATTGTTCCTGTGAATGCCCGTCTGTACGCGAGGCTCATCTCCTTCTCTTTCCGGTGACATTCCGGGAGAGCGACTCCGGAACGGCCGCAGGGGCGCAGGCAAAAGATGTGCCGCCCGAGGACCTGTCCATATAGCCCTGAAGGATTATGGCGGCACTGATCTTGTCCACGGAATTCTTGTCCCTCCGGGCAGAAGCCTTCATCCCGCCGTCTATCATGGCCCTGTGCGCCAGCACAGATGTGAACCGTTCGTCTTCCTTCTCCACCGGTATCCCGGGAAACGCGGCGGACAGCCTCTTCAGGAAGGCATCGACATCCTTGGCGGCCTCGGAAGGGGTATTGTCCATGTTCACCGGATAGCCTACCACAAACCGGGATATGTTCTCTTTTTCAGAGAAAGATTTGAGATAATCTATTATCTTTGCAGACTGTACTGTATCCAGGGCGGATGCGAAGATGCCCAGAGGGTCGCTCACCGCGACGCCGACCCTCTTTCTTCCGTAGTCTATTCCTATGATTCTGTCCATAACCGGATACAAAGGTAACATTTAAGTATGTCACGGCAAAATAAAGATACAAAAGTAGAAAAATTCAGGCTGACGGTTGTGGATGACCAGACCCACAAGCAGTTATGGTGCATACGGTTCACACGCATGAGTTTTCTGGTGACAGCAGTCACCGTGTTCATCTGCGTCACCGCCATCCTGTTCTCAGTCATAGCATACACCCCTGTCAGGACATTCATCCCGGGCTACCCTGACGCACATGCCAAAAGGGCTGCAATACAGAGCGCCATCATGGCCGACTCCCTTCAGAACATGATGAAGATATGGGAAATATATGCATCCAACCTGCGCAGGGTCATTTCCGGAGAAGAGCCCGCCAGGATAGACAGCCTGATGAACATAGGCGGGGTCTCCGGAGCCGTGAACGCCGTTGCGGACAAGACAAGGGACTCACTTCTGAGGGAACATGTGCTCGAAGAGGAGCAGTTCGAGATTTCAGGCAGGTCAGACAGGTCGCTGCCGATAGAGGGGATGATCTTCTTCACACCGTTAAAGGGGGTCGTGTCACAGGGTTATGACGAGATTATGCACCCGTACATAGACATAACTGCGCCTGCCAACTCTGTCGTGAAAGCCGCCCTCGACGGCACCGTGATATTTGCCGGATGGAACGATGAGGCAGGATACACCATACAGCTGCAGCACAGCAACGACATTGTGACCATATACAAACACAACCAGAAGCTCCTGAAAAAGACCGGTGACAAAGTGGCCGCCGGGACTCCTATCGCCATGGTGGGAAGCACCGGCTCCCTGAGCAGCGGCGACCATCTCCACTTCGAGCTGTGGTACAGGGGTGAAGCGGTAAATCCTACCAAATATATCAGTTTCTAAAGATGGAAAAGGAAGTCAGCAGGAAAAGACGTGTAGCCATACTCGGCTCCACCGGATCCATAGGCAGACAGGCCCTCGATGTGATCCGGCAGCACCCTGACCGGTTCGAGGCAGTGATGCTTTCTGCAAACAACAGCTGGGAGACGCTCTGTGCCCAGGCACTTGAATTCCATGTGAAAGATGCAGTGATATGCAACAGGGAGCATTTCGGCAAAATCCGTGACGCCCTGTCAGGGCACGGGACAAGTGTCAGCTGCGGGATGGATGCAGTATGCAGGATAGTCTCAGACCCGGAAATAGACATCGTACTGACATCCATGGTCGGATTCAGCGGGCTTGAATCCACTGTAGCGGCGATAAAGGCCGGAAAGACCATAGCCCTGGCCAACAAGGAGACACTGGTGGCTGCAGGCGGGATCGTGACTGGGCTTGCCTTGAAACACAGTGCATCCATCCTGCCCGTGGATTCGGAACATTCCGCCATATTCCAGTGCCTGCAGGGAGCGCACGGGGCTCAGGTGGAGAAGATACATCTTACAGCCTCGGGAGGTCCGTTCCGCACATGGGATAGGGAACAGATAGCCGCAGCGAGAAAGGAGCAGGCCCTCAGGCATCCGAAATGGAAGATGGGAAGCAAGATAACGATAGACTCCGCCACGATGATGAACAAGGGGCTGGAAATAATAGAGGCGAGGTGGCTGTTCGACGTGGCTCCGGAAAGGATAAAGGTCGTGGTGCATCCGCAGTCAATTATCCACTCGATGGTGGAATTCGCCGACGGCGCCGTGATCGCGCAGCTCGGCCATCCGGACATGAGGGAGCCGATACAGTACGCCCTCGGTTTCCCGGAGCGGCTGGGACTGTCAAGCAGGAAACTGGATTTCGCCAGCGTGGGCACACTTACATTCTTCGACCCGGAGCCCGATAAATTCCCGGCCCTCGGCCTGGCCTATGAAGCCCTGGAGAAAGGCGGCAACATGCCATGCATAATGAACGCTGCCAACGAAGCCGCCGTTGCGGCCTATCTGCAGGACCGTATAGGCTTCTATGACATAAGCGACATCATCTCCAGCTGCATGTCAGACGGACTGTTCGAGGAAGACCCTGACATCGACGCCATTTTCGAGACCAACCGCGAGGCGCTGGCCCTCGCCGGGGAGAAGATAGACAGACTCTCCGGAAAGACGGTGACAGACAATTTCCAACATTAATTTCCAGACAGATGATAGTACTGATGAAGATACTGCAAGTGGTACTGGCTCTTTCGGTTCTCATACTGATACACGAGCTCGGGCACTTTCTTTTTGCAAAGCTCTTCAAGATAAGAGTGGAAAAATTCTACCTTTTCTTCGATGCCGGGTTCGCCCTTTTCAGGTTCAAGCCCAAGAACTCCGACACTGAATACGGGATAGGATGGCTTCCGCTCGGAGGCTACTGCAAGATAGCAGGCATGGTTGACGAGTCCATGGACACAGAAGCCCTGAAGCAGCCGCCACAGCCGTGGGAATTCAGGAGCAAGCCAGCGTGGCAGCGTCTGCTGGTGATGGCAGGAGGCGTACTGTTCAACTTCATTTTCGCCATAATACTATATATAGGTATAATGGCAGGATGGGGAGAGACATACATAAGCAACCAGGACAACAGCATCTATGTAAACGACCTGGCATACGACATGGGGTTCCGCACAGGTGACAAGATACTGAAGTTCGACGACTACACCCCGGAAAGGTTTGACATGCTGCAGGCTGACATGGCCAGGAGGACAGCGCAGAAAGCCACAGTGCTGAGAGACGGGGACACGGTGGACATATACATTGACCAGAACATGATAGGGGACATCCTCAACACCCCGGGAATGTTTGACATCGCCGTACCGTTCGTGGTGGATACGGTACCCGCATCGTCCTTGAACCATGCGTCCGGACTGAAGAGAGGGGACAGGATAATAGCGATAGACGGGACTGGAGTACGGTACCTCCAGGAATCCCGCGAGATACTGAAAGCCCACTCAGGGAGCAGCGTGACCGCCAGTGTGGCAAGAGGCAAAGACACCCTGGCAATAAACCTCCAGGTGGACACATCCGGACTTCTGGGCATCTACACCCAGCTTCCCGGGATCCAGAGGAAGAACTACTCTGTCCTGGAAGCCATACCAGCAGGTATAAACCTGACGTTCAACACGATAGGCGGCTATATCCAGGATATCAGGCTCATATTCACACCACGCACCGAAGCATACAAGTCAGTCGGAAGCTTCATCATGATGGGACAGATTTTCCCTGCAAGCTGGGACTGGTACAGGTTCATAAACATACTCGCCCTGCTGTCCATCATGCTTGGCGTGATGAACCTGCTTCCGATTCCGGCTCTGGACGGCGGGCACATTGTCTTCACCATATATGAAATGGTGACGGGAAGGAAGCCGAGCGACAAGTTTCTGGAAGGAGCCCAGATAGTAGGCATGATCCTGCTGTTCGGTCTGATGCTCCTGGCTTTCGGGAACGACATAGGACGTCTCATGAGATGATATGGAGGCACCTGCATCCGGACACACCGTATAAAATTAGCGGCGACTTCCGGCGTGTTTAAAAATTAATGCGTATATTTGATTGTTTTTAAATTACATACCATGAGAAAGATAGCATTATGGCTGACAATCATTGCGGCATGCCTGTCAGTCTTTTCCTGTAAAAATGCCGACAGGAAGCCTTTGCTTCCGAATGTGAGCGGGAAAGCAGGCGAAGTCCTCATTGTCATCAACAAGGAATACTGGGAAGGCAACGTCGGGACAGAGCTTCGGGAACTGCTTGCCAGCGACTGCCCGTACCTTCCTCAGAAAGAGCCTCTCTACACCCTGATCAATATCGCTCCGGGAGCATTCACGGACATTTTCCAGATACACAGGAACATATTTTTCGTAAACATCGACAGCAGCGTTACAAGCCCGGATATCATCTTCAGGACTGACGTATGGTCCACCCCGCAGTGCTTCATAGGCGTGAACGCGCCGGACAGCGACACTGCCCTGAAACTGATCAAGGACAACGAGACCAAAATCCTCAGCACACTCGAACAGGCTGAAAGGGACAGGGTCATCGGCAACTCCATCAGATATGAGGAGGTTACTCTCAGGCCTGCTGTATCACAGCTCACAGGAGGAATCCTTCACCTTCCCGGAGGGTACACACTCAAGAAGCAGGCAGACAACTTCCTGTGGATAAGCTATGATACACAGTACACCACACAGGGCATCCTGATATTCAAGTTCCCTGCGACAGGAAAGGACGACTTCTCGCTCGAGAACCTGATGGAGAAGAGTGACGAGTTCATGAAAGCAAATGTGCCGGGAATGTTCGAGAACACATACATGACCATAAGCGATGCAGTCACCCCGGATCTGCAGTATATAAAATACAGGGGACGCGAGTTCGCGCAGATGAGGGGACTGTGGGAAGTCTACAACGACTACATGGGAGGCCCGTTCATCTCACATGCATTCTACAGCAAGGACGGGAAAGACATAATCGTCATGGAATCATTCGTGTATGCGGCCCGTTACGAGAAAAGGCATTATCTCAGACAGGTGGAATCACTCCTATATTCGTTCGAATGGGATGAGGATGTAACAAAATAGCAAAAATATTTTGCACGATAAAAAATATTATATACCTTTGCACTCCCTTTAGGAGAGAAGGGTATTTCGGTGGGTTCGTATAACGGTTAGTACTCAAGATTTTCATTCTTGCAATAGGGGTTCGATTCCCCTACCCACTACAAGAAAATATAAAAAGATAAAAAATGGCAAATCACGCATCAGCAGACAAGCGTACTCGCCAAAGCGAAAGACGCAGGTTGCATAATAAATATTATGCAAAGACTACAAGGAACGCAATCCGCGCTCTCAGGAACACTACTGACAAAAGTGCAGCAGAAGCAAGTGCCCCTAAGGTATACGCTATGATAGACAAGCTCGCAAAGATCGGTGTCATCCACAAGAACAAGGCAGCCAATCTCAAGAGCGGTATCGCACATTACATCAACAAACTTTCATAGAGAAAGCGACCTTTTAAGGGTTTTTCTTATAGCTGGGAAAGAAGCTGACACTCCCCGTGCAGCTTCTTTTTCATAAGACACCAGAGGGAACTTACCCCTGAAAATGACGAGGACACTCCAACCCAAACGACGGCTTTTTTTAAGTTTATTTTTGGGGAGGACAAGGAAGACCAGCAAGGAAGACGGGAATTTACTCCCGTAAATGACCGATGACGAGCGCAGTCTGACGCAGTAATCGTCAAAAATAAACGAAAAAACGGGATGTAGCGCAGTTGGTAGCGCACTACGTTCGGGACGTAGGGGTCGGGCGTTCGAGTCGCCTCATCCCGACTGTAAACAGTCTCTGCAACAGCTTTGCAGAGACTGTTTTTATTTATGGCGGAAAAAGGAGCACACCGCACCGGATACTGGATTGAAAATAGAAAGAATTTTTCTGTTTTAAAGAAGATTTCTTTAAATTTGGAACGCTTTTCACCAAGCAGGAACAGTTTTGCTAAATTTTTAACAAGATGGCATTTAAAGGAATCATTGAAGTGGACACGCAGAGGTGCAAGGGATGCTCCGTGTGTGTCGTAAACTGCCCGACCAAGAGCATACAGCTCTCGAAGATGGTCAACGGCAAAGGATATCATTATGCCGAAATGACGGGCGACGGATGCATAGGCTGCTCAAGCTGTGCCGTCGTATGCCCTGATTCGGTGATAACGGTTTACAGAGTAAAAATCTAACGGATATGGCAGAGAAAATTTTGATGAAAGGAAATGAAGCGATTGCCATATCGGCAATACGCAACGGGGTGGACGGATACTTCGGCTATCCTATCACCCCCCAGTCCGAAGTGATGGAGACACTCATGAAAGAAAAGCCTTGGGAGACTACCGGAATGGTAGTGCTGCAGGCTGAAAGCGAGACATCCTCCATCAACATGGTATATGGCGGCGCAAGCTGCGGAAAGAAAGTGATGACATCCTCCAGCAGCCCCGGGGTCAGCCTAATGTGCGAAGGGATAAGCTACATGGCCGGGGCGGAGCTCCCGTGCGTAGTGGTTGACGTCATGAGGGGAGGTCCGGGACTCGGCACCATACAGCCGAGCCAGAGCGACTATAACCAGATCGTGAAAGGAGGCGGGCACGGTGACTACCACAACATTGTCATCGCACCTGCATCGGCCCAGGACATGTATGATTTCGTGGACTGGGGATTCGAGCTAGCATTCAAGTACAGGAACCCGGTAGTCGTACTCGCAGACGGCATCATCGGGCAGATGATGGAAAAAGTGGAGATGCACCCGATGAAGCCGCGCAGGACGGACAAAGAGATACTCGAGACCGCCCCTTGGGCGACTACAGGGAAGCCTTCCACACGTGAAAGGAACATAATCACCTCGCTTTCGCTCGATGCTGACATCCAGGAAAGGTTCAACCGCAAGCTCAAGGACAAATACCGGATAATAGAGGAGACCGAGGTCAAATACAGCGAATACATGACAGAAGACGCCGAATACCTGTTCGTCGCATTCGGCTGCTCCTCAAGAATATGCGAGGCTGTCGTGGACGAGCTCAGGGCCGATGGCATAAAGGCCGGACTGCTCCGCCCGATCACCCTCTATCCTTTCCCGAAAGACGAGATCGCAAGACTCGGAAGGCAGGTAAAGAGCATGATGAGCGTTGAACTCAACCTCGGACAGATGGTCGAGGACGTGCGCCTGGCAGTGAACGGGACATGCCCGGTATATTTCTACGGAAGGCAGGGTGGAAACATCTATACGCCGGAAGAGATCGTGGCAGAATTCAGGAAAGCCAACGGGATGGCATAGGTCCCGACCGGCTGAAGAGTTAACCAAAATATCAGAATAAAATGAGTATCAGCATAGAAGAAATCAAGAAGCCGGAAAACATAGTTTACAGGAAGCCGGCCCTGCTCACGGACAACGTGATGCATTACTGTCCGGGATGCTCTCACGGCACAGTCCACAAACTGGTAGCCGAAGTAATCGAGGAGATGGGGATTCAGGACAAGACTATCGGTGTATGTCCAGTCGGATGTTCCGTTTTCGCATACAACTACATAGACATCGACTGGCAGGAAGCCGCCCACGGAAGGGCCCCTGCACTGGCCACAGCGACCAAGAGACTCTGCCCGGACAAATACGTGTTCACATACCAGGGAGACGGTGACCTCGCATCCATAGGTACAGCGGAAATAATCCATGCATGCGGACGCGGGGAGAACATAGTGGTGATCTTCATAAACAACGGCATATACGGAATGACAGGCGGACAGATGGCCCCTACCACCCTCATCGGAATGAAGACAGCCACCACCCCTTACGGACGGGACCCGAAATTGAACGGATTCCCTCTGGTTATAGCGGACATGCTGGCACATCTCGACGGGACAGCCTACATAACACGTCAGTCAGTACACACCGCCCCTGCAGCCAGAAAAGCCAAGAGTGCAATACGCAAGGCATTCGAATACAGCCAGAAAGGCATTGGGCTCTCATTCGTTGAAATAGTGTCCACATGCAACTCGGGGTGGAAAATGTCACCTGTGGATGCAAACAAATGGATGGTGGAGCACATGTTCGCCAAATATCCTATAGGCGACATAAAGGATGTGTTGAACGACAAATAAGAAAAGGACAGAACAATGAAAGAAGAGATAATCATAGCAGGATTCGGAGGACAGGGAGTCTTGTCAATGGGCAAGATCCTGGCATATTCGGCCATAATGCAGGACATGGAGGTGACATGGATGCCTTCGTACGGGCCGGAGATGAGGGGCGGCACCGCAAATGTCTGCGTAATCCTGAGCGACCGGAAAATCGGCTCCCCTATCGTCACGAAATACGACACAGTCATAGCCCTGAACCAGCAGTCTCTGGACAAGTTCGAAAAGACGGTGAAGCCCGGCGGGCTTCTTCTCTACGACCCGAACGGTATCACCAGGGCACCGGAACGTACTGACATAGAAGTACACAAGATCGATGCAATCGCTGTAGCCGCGAAAATCGGCAACTCGAAAGTGTACAACATGGCAGTCCTGGGAGGCTTCCTCAAGCTGCGCCCTATCGTGTCAATGGAGAATGTCGAGAAGGGACTTGCAAAATCCATCCCGGCACGCTACAGCGACCTGATATCCATGAACAAGGCTGCGATCGAAGAAGGAATGGAATCAGTTGAATGATTTTTATCCTGACTGATTTTGTTTTGTGCCAAAAAAGATTTACCTTCGCACTGTAAGTTCCATTACAGCTGAAAATGCATGCTTGAGAACATCAGAAAAGATATCGAACGGCTTGTCGCCGCATACGAGGCGGAAAAGGAGCACAGAAGAAATCTTGAAGAAGAGCTCCTGCATTGCAGGGAAGAGATTGGAGTTTACAGGAAGCAGATCGCAGAGTTGGACAGACAGATAGATAACTTGAAACTGAAAAGTGCATTCCTTGCATCCTCCGGAAGCGATGACGAGGCCAAGGACAGGATTGAAAGGATGATAAAAGATATTGACAGATGTATCTCACTGATGGAGAGGTAAATGAAAAGAGAGATAACAGTCCCTACATTGGGCGGGATATACAAATTCACCGCCGATTCTCCGGAAGATGAGGAAATCATACGCAAGACAGCCAAGGCGGTCAATGACAAGGCGGACGGACTGCAGAGAATGTATCCGGGGAAAACCGAGGCGGAGATAGGACGCATGATTGCACTGAACGAAGGGATTAAGGCAGCCAGACTTCAAAAGAAGCTGGAAAGCATTGGCAGAGAAGTTGAAATGCTGCAGAAAGAACTTGATAGTTATCTGAAAATATTGTGAAATATAGCCGTTAGTTACTTATTTTGCTGAAATCATCAATTTACATTAAGTAACCGAGTGTACTCGAATGGCGATGACGGACCTATTTTACCCGATCACGGGGATTCCGCCTATGCGGGACGGAGGATGTCAGAACCAATTTTTCGGAGCTCAAATCTTATTTATTTAAGATTTCCTGAAAATCTGGCTAACGGCTTTTTTAAAAATATCTAATGTTTAATCTGGCCGGTCAGTTTCCATGCTGTCCGGCCATTTTTTTGCACCGGAACTGGAAAAAACAAGGATAAAATATTGTTAATTAATTATATACATATTGAATCATGAGTTTTTTATTTTATTTTCTTACGGCGCTTCTGGGGGCGGTAATCGCTCTCGGTACGTATATATACGTCCGTAAGCTGATGCTGAACGGACGCAAGGAGGAAATCATCCAGAAAGCCGAGGTGGAGGCTGAAAAGATCAAGACAGAGAAGATTCTCCAGGCAAAGGAGAAATTCATCCAGCTCAAAAGCGAGCACGAGCAATACATAAACGAGAAGAACAACCAGATAAGGGAGATCGAAAGCAGGCTGAAGCAGAAGGAGAATACCCTGAACCAGCAGAATGCGGAGCTTTCCAGGAAGAACAAGGAGGCTGAAGCCATCAGGGAGAACCTCAAGAACCAGGTGGACATAGTATCCAGGAAATCGGAAGAATACGAAAAGCTGCGCGAGCAGGCCATCCAGCAGATAGAAAGCATAGCCGGAATGACGGCGAACGAGGCCAAGAACCAGCTCATGGAAAACATGAAGGCCGAAGCAAGGAGCCAGGCACAGTCATATATCAACGATGCCATGGACGAGGCAAGGCTTACAGCAAGCAAGGAAGCCAAGCGGATCATCATCAACACAATCCAGAGGACGGCTACGGAAACGGCCATTGAGAACGCAGTGACAGTGTTCAACATCGAAAGCGATGAGATAAAGGGCCGTATCATAGGACGGGAAGGAAGGAACATCCGCGCACTTGAAGCGGCCACAGGTGTCGAAATCGTGGTGGACGACACGCCGGAAGCGATACTTCTCTCGGCGTTCGATCCCGTAAGGAGAGAGGTGGCCAGGCTTGCGCTTCACCAGCTGGTGATAGACGGACGTATCCATCCGGCACGCATCGAGGAAGTGGTTGCCAAGGTGCAGAAGCAGCTTGAGGACGAGATAATGGAGACAGGAAAGAGGACTTGCATCGACCTGGGAATACACGGCATGCACATCGAGCTTGTAAAACTGATAGGACGCATGAAATACCGTTCTTCATACGGACAGAACCTTCTCCAGCACTCCCGTGAGGTAGCCAATATCTGCGCTACAATGGCATCAGAGCTCGGACTGAATCCGAAAATCGCAAAACGTGCTGGACTCCTCCACGATATCGGGAAAGTATCAGACGAAGACCCTGAACTTCCTCATGCAATACTCGGAATGAAACTTGCCGAGAAGTACAAGGAGAAGCCTGAGGTATGCAACGCCATCGGAGCGCATCATGAGGAAATCGACATGACATCCATCATCTCCCCTCTCGTCATGGTCGGGGATGCTATCTCAGGAGCAAGGCCTGGGGCAAGGCGTGAAGTCATCGAGTCATACATCAAGAGGCTCAAGGACATGGAGAACATCGCGCAGTCCTACCCTGGAGTCACCAAGACATACGCCATCCAGGCAGGCCGCGAGCTGAGGGTAATAGTAGGGGCCAACCAGGTGAGCGACAAGGATGCAGAGACACTCTCAGGAGAAATCGCAAAGAAGATCCAGGAAGAGATGGTATATCCGGGACAGGTGAAGATCACCGTAATACGCGAGACAAGGTCTGTTGCGTTCGCCAAATAAGTTATCATAAAAGAACATTAACGTTTCCAACATGAAAATATTAAGGAACATCCTGGCACTGGCATCCATGCTGTACTGCGCGGTTGTTTACGGGCAGGGATTCACAATGCCCGAGACCACAGTGAGCTGGACTGTCAAGTCAGAACATGTGGAAGACAGCCTGTACAGGATTGTCTTCACCGGGAAAGTGGCCGACGGATGGCATACATACGGTCTGGAAAGTGACCTCTACCCGACAGCTGTAGAATTCGGGGAGCTGCAGGGATACACATTGTCAGGAGAGCCTGTGGAACTGTCCGAATCCACAGATTACGACGGCATGAAAGTCTTTTTCAACGAGATAGTCATAGGACAGGATATTGTCCGTACCACCGGGGAGGAGTTCGAGGTGAAGGGAGAACTCACATGGATGGGATGCACCGACACCCAGTGCGCGTCTCCGGAATACAAGGACTTCTCAGTAAAGATAGAAAAGGACTCGGCAGCGGTTTCGGCAGCAGACAAGCCTGCCAAGGCTGACGGAGGAAGGGGCTTCAACTGGGGACTCATCATTGAAGCCATACTGTGGGGATTCGCGGCACTTCTCACACCGTGCGTATTCCCTATGGTGCCTATGACGGTCTCCTTCTTCATGAAAGGTTCGGCATCACCGGCAGCGGGACGGTTCAAGGCATCCATGTACGGCCTGTTCATAGTGCTACTTTATACAGTGCCTATCTCACTGATAATCTTCATCACATGGCTTGCCGGAGGAGAAACGGTCACGGCAGACATTTTCAACTGGCTTGCCACACACTGGATCCCGAACATAATATTCTTCATCGTGTTCATGGTGTTCGCAGCATCATTCTTCGGGGCTTTCGAGATAGTCCTCCCTTCATCAATCGTGAACAAGAGTGACAAGGGGGCGGACAAAGGAGGCCTGCTGGGCGTGTTCTTCATGGCACTCACACTGGTACTGGTGTCATTCTCATGCACCGGACCTATAGTCGGCACCGTCCTGATCAAATCCACAGAGGGGGAATTCTGGTCACCGATGATCACAATGCTGGCATTCTCACTTGCATTCGCACTGCCTTTCACCATCCTGGCCCTGTTCCCTTCACTTCTCAAGAACCTTCCCAAGAGCGGCGGATGGCTCAACTCAGTGAAAGTGGTGCTGGGATTCGTGGAAGTGGCCCTCGGATTCAAGTTCCTGAGCGTGGCAGACCAGACATACCACTGGGGGCTTCTCGACAGGGAAGTCTATCTGGCTATCTGGATTGTGGTATTCACACTGCTCGGATTATATCTGCTAGGCAAGATAAGGTTTGCAAATGACGAGAAGGTAGAGCATCTGTCCGTCAAGAGACTAGCACTTGCAATCGCGGTATTCTCATTTGTAGTGTACATGATACCTGGAATGTTCGGCGCGCCTCTCAAAGCTCTGTCGGGCTATCTTCCTCCGATTACCACACAGGATTTCGTCATCGGACAGGCAAGCGCCCAGACAGGAGCAGTCACCGAAGCCCCGGCAGTGCCGGCCGGAAGCAAGTCTGCGGAATACGGTCTTCACCTCCCTCTCGGACTGACCGGGTATTTCGACCTGGACGAAGGTCTCGAAGCGGCGAAAAAAGAAGGAAAACCTGTCTTCGTGGATATCACCGGACACGGATGCGTGAACTGCAGGGAGATGGAATCCAGGGTATGGAGCGACCCTCAGGTACTGGAGATACTGCGCAACGACTATGTCATTGTGGCCCTGTACACGGATGACAAGCAGAAACTCGACAAGAGCGAATGGGTAACCACACCCAACGGAGATGTACTGAAAGATCTCGGAAGAATAAATTCATACATAGCAAGGACGAGATTCGGTGTGAATGCACAGCCCAACTATGTCCTCCTTTCCCCGGAAGGGGAGATGCTGGCACCGGTCAGAGGCTATGACCTCAGCATACCGGGATTCGTGGAATTCCTGAAAAGCGGACTCTCCAGATAAGGGAATCCGTCAGGCAGGCAATATTATCTGAGCACCAGGTCGGCAAGCACTACTGCAGCAGCGGCCTCCACAATGACAGGAGTACGCAATGCAAAGCAGACGTCATGCCGGCCTGGTACTGTAAGTGTACCGATCCTGCCTGTAGTGAAATTCCATGTATGCTGGGTCATTCTGATACTTGAAGTAGGCTTGAATGCCACACGGAACACAATTGGGTTTCCGTTGGTTATGCCACCGTTGATTCCTCCGGACCCGTTTCCTGAAGTCTCTCCGGAAGGGGACACGACCGGATCATTGTGCTCTGAGCCACGCATTCCGGCAGAGCGGAAGCCGTCACCGAACTCTACTCCGCGGACTCCAGGGATAGAGAAGAGTGCGTGGGAGAGAAGCGACTCCACCGAATCGAAGAAAGGCTCCCCGAGCCCGACCGGCACCTCCGTCACACGACATTCCACCACTCCGCCGAGGGAATCACCGTCAGCAATTGCCCTGTCGAGCACTCCGGCCCAAAGCACCGATGCATCCACGATGTCTCCTCCGCCAGAAGCTGCCGCAGCATCTCTGGTTACGCCTCCGACCTCAACAAGAGACGCAGAGATACCGAACATTTCTCCAGGGTCAGAGACAGGAAGCGGCAGGCCGGCGGCGTCGAGTCTAGCCGCTGCAAACGGAGAGCGGAGAATCTTCTTCGCAACCACACCGGCAGCCACCAGGGCAAGTGTCACCCTGCCTGAGAAATGACCTCCGCCACGAGGGTCGTTGAAATCATGCCATTTTACACCGGCGACAAAATCCGCATGCCCCGGCCTGGGTATTTCCCTGAAAAGCGAATAATCCGAAGAACGTACATTGGTGTTCCTGAACAGGACGGCCAGAGGGGCCCCTGTAGTATGTCCGGCATGTACACCGCTGAGTATTTCCGGCAGGTCATCCTCCTTTCTGGGAGTGGTCCCTCGGGCACCGCTCTTCCTTCTGGCAAGGTCCGCGGCAAAATCGTCCGGGCTTAGACTGAGTCCGGCCGGCACCCCGTCCATTACAACACCTATCCCGCCTCCGTGGGACTCCCCGAAGACTGAAATCCTGAAACTATTTCCGAAAATATCCATATCCAGCGTACGTACGATGAATTATTATAACGTCAGTTCGACGAATTTATGTTTAACAGCATTATATTAAAAATCAATATTTTATCATTTATGACCGGAATCCGTCACACTGACGTTAAGGATTTCTTCCAGAAATCCTGTCTGTCTAAACCCCAG
>JADILZ010000005.1 GCA_017695065.1 Candidatus Cryptobacteroides excrementipullorum | reverse complement strand
TAATTTTGCATCCGGGTTAATCGCATAGCATACATCATGAGCAATATAAAACGAAGCCGGGCGGAGTGGATAAGGCGTTATGCCTCCTTCGTGGTGATTCTGTTTGTCATAGCATTCGGTACGTCCCTGTCCATCAGGGCCAACTTGGGCTCGTCACCTATATCCGCCCCGCCTTACGTCCTGTCCCTTATTCCCGGGATGAAGCTTACTATGGGGCAGCTGACGATATGCATGCACGTATTCTTCATCCTGACCCAGATACTGCTGCTGCGGAAGGATTTCGAGAAACGGCAGCTGACTCAGATACTTGTCTCCTTCCTGTTCGGCTTTTATACGGACGTGACCATGTGGATGACAGGGTTTCTGCAGATTCCGTTTGACATCAATCCCGCTGTCGGTTATCCGCTGAGATTTGTGGAACTGCTTATAGGCGGTGCCATTCTGGCTTTCGGTATTGCCTGCGAGGTGCGCTGCGACTCGCTGATGCTGGCCGGAGAGGGATTCCCGCTGGCGATAGCCAAGTTCCTGAAGAAGGATTTCGGGAAGGTCAAGATATGTACCGACACTTTTTTGGTGTCCGTCGGCGTGGTGTTCATGTTCGTCTTTTTCGGACACTGGGACTGGAAGATGATAGGACCCGGTACGCTGGTGTCGATGTTCTACGTAGGGTTCATGGTGCGGGTGTTCTCGCCCCGTATCGGGTGGCTGGACCGTATCTTTATCCCTCAGAGTGAGCGGGCTGGGCAGGCTTCTGATCAGGCTTCGTCAGCCGGCGGTACCTGGGGCAAATACCGCATCGTCACCATTGCACGTACGTATGGCAGCGGGGGCAATGCAGTAGGCGAGGAGGTGGCCCGCCGTCTGGGCTGTCCCTGCTACAGCCGCCAGATTATCGACCGGACAGCGGCGCAGATAGGGCGTACACCCGAATTTGTGGCCGAGAACGAGCAGAATATCTCCACGGCCAAGCTGTGGGAGATGATTTTCGAGGACAGCGGTATTCCGGTCTCAATGAATCCTTCGAAGGATGATGCGATATATGTCAGCCAGAGCCGTACTATCCGTGAGCTGGCCCATCACGGCCCGTGCGTTATAGTAGGCCGTCTCGGCAACTGGATTCTCCGGGACAATCCTCATGTCCTCAGGGTATTCGTCACTTCCGGCCCTGACTCGGCCGCTTCCCGTGTCGCATCAAGGTTCAATATTTCGGCTGAGGAGGCCGCACGGAAGGTAGAGCGCGTCAACAGCGGCCGTGCCAACCACTACCGCCGCTACACGGGTCGGCAATGGACCGACATCGGCGAGTACGACTTAGTGGTCAATACCGACCGGGTGGGCATCGACGGAGCTGTAGACACCATCCTCCGCGCTTCCAAGGACCTTAAATAGCCTGGGCTGCTGCTGTCTGCCCGGTCTGTTTTGTTCCCGCCTCTGGCCTTATTTCGGTTTGTTCCGTCGCTTTCTGCCTGCTTGGTCGCCTGCCCCTTTGCCACAACGGCAGCGTTTCCCGCAATTCAGTGCCGTTGTGGAAAGCCCTCTTCCGCAGCACCCTTCCTACAGGTCTTCTGGATGGCATTGCCCCTTTGTCCCGATGCCACAACGGCAGCAAAACCCACGATTCGGTGCCGTTGCGGAGTGCATTGATGCGATCTGTTTTCGTAAGGATTGCGTGATGTCCTGTTGGTTAAGTAGATGCTTTATGCTGAGAATAACAGATACCACCCATAAATATTCCTTTTCGTAGATATACCCCCTATATCTGTTTTGCAACTATATCACGACAGATTGATAATCAGTGTAATATGACTTTATACGAAAAACAGATAGAGGTTTGTTTAGAGACGGCAGGCGTATTTCCGTCGTTCAGTTCCACTGCTGTGGATTATTACGATCAGGCACTGACTCTTTTGGTGCTGGAGCATTGGGAACGGTAGTCTGGAGCCATTCAAAAATAACAGATGCCGGAATATCGAGTTTCGAAAAAGCGAAGAGTTTCTTGCCCAGGTCTTTGAGGGAAGCACCTATGTGGTAGACTTCTGAACTGTCGATGATTAGGAAACGGTCATGGGACTTCGTGCAGGTTCGGACCTCGACGGGTGGATACTGCGAGTTGAACCGGTCTATGTCCAGCCGGAGCTGAGGACTTATGAACCCGGTGTAGACGGTGGCTGAGACGTCCCCGTCCCTTTTGCTGAGCATCAGAAGGACTGACTCGTCGATGTAGTTGTCGATAAGAACTATGGACTGCCTGGCGGAGCGTATTAGGTCTGTAGCGAACTTGTAGGCATCGAATATCTGTCCGTTGAAGAAGATGCCCTCGACCGGAGGCAGGGATGTCCGCACAAAGAAATCGATTTTCTTCGAGTGTTCGGCTACGGTATGCTCCAGTTCAGTAAGTCGATGATTCACGGAGTTGTTTTGCAGCAGATATTCCTTCAGCACTTTATTTGCCCATTGACGGAACTGAGTACCTCTTATGGATTTTACCCTGTAACCTACAGAAATAATGACATCAAGATTGTAAAACTTCTGCACTCTTTGAATTTTTCGTTTACCTTCTATTCGAACTTGTAAATAATCCTTACAAGTTGACAGTTTCTCCAGTTCGTGCTCTTTATAAATACTTCGAATGTGTATTGTAATGTTCTGAGGAGTTGTCTGAAACAACTCTGCCATCTGCGCCTGTGTCAGCCATACGGTCTCATCTTCCATGCGCACTTCCAGCCTCACCTCCTCGTCAGGCTGGTAAGACAGTTCAGGTAATTCAGGCACATTTATCAGTGATACGGGTAGCCGTAGGTAAGTTTGGAAGTGCTATTTTTGCAGTGTATTCTGGTGAAATGTTTAAAATACAAGATATGAGACGCGCAATGATTACAGCTATGATGGCGGGCGTGCTGGCGGCAGGGTCGGCGGCATGTGCCCAGAACGCTCAGAAGGCTAAGCCCGTGCCCGGCAAGGACGGCAACAAGTACGTGCCTTATGAGGAGCGTACCGGCAACGAGTCGATTGTTTATTTTACCCGCGACCTCAGCCCTGAGGGACTGAGGAAGGCCTACGAGGCAGTATGCGGCGACATCGTGGGCCGTGTGGCCGTGAAACTGCATACCGGCGAGCAGAACGGCCCTAACATTATCCCGAGCTCCTGGGTGAAGGAGCTGATTCAAAAAGATATCCCCGACGCCACTATCGTCGAGACCAATACCTACTATGTCGGCGACCGCTACACCACTGAGCAGCACCGCAGGACTCTGGAGGTCAACGGATGGACCTTCTGTCCCGTGGACATCATGGATGAGGAGGACACCCTGACCCTGCCCGTTAGGGGCGGCAAGTGGTTCGACCGCATGTCGATGGGCAGCCACATCACCGACTACAACTCAATGGTCGTTCTCACCCATTTCAAGGGACATTCCAAAGGAGGCTTCGGAGGCAGCAGCAAGAACATCGGCATCGGCTGCGCTGACGGCCGCATAGGCAAGGCCTGGATCCACACTACTCCCGGTCAGGACGATCAGTGGGATATCTCCGAAGAGGAGTTCATGGAGCGCATGACCGAGTCAAGCAAGGCGATAACGGACTATTTCGGCAAGCACATAACGTATGTCAATGTGATGCGCAACATGTCCGTCTCCTGCGACTGCGAGGGCGTGGCCGCCGAACCGGTGGTTACTCCCAATGTGGGCATCCTTGCCTCGACCGACATCCTGGCCATCGACCAGGCCTGCGTGGACATGGTCTACGCCATGACCGAGGAGGAGCACCATGCCCTGGTGGAGCGCATCGAGTCCCGTCACGGCCTGCGGCAGCTTTCCTACATGAAGGAGCTCGGCATGGGCAATGACCGCTATATCATCATCGACCTGGACAACGGAGGCCGGCGCATCACCGTCGGGGAGGCCGTCAAGGACCTGAAGCCCTTTGTCGCGGAGCATAAATAATTTTGAGAATCGAATAATTTATGTAAATTTGGAGTTGAACTCCAAAAATGCATAAATTTTCGTATGAACTACATTAACAGGACAATGGAAGCCTTGCTGCTGGAGGCTTCAAAATATTTTTCAGTATTGGCAGTGACCGGGCCGAGGCAGTCAGGTAAAAGTACATTGCTGGGGCATCTGTTCCCGGAAGCTGTCAGGTACTCGATGAAGGATGTTAATGTCCGTGAGTTCGCTGAGAATGATCCGATAGCATTCCTGAACTCTACCAAAGATGTCATGTTTATTGACGAGGTGCAGAAAGTTCCTGAACTGTTTGAATATATTCAAGGAATTGTGGATGCTGACCCGGACAGGAAGTTTTTATTGTCAGGCAGTTCCAATTTCGAAATAATGAAATCTGTTTCCGAGTCACTGGCCGGCAGAGCCGGAGTATATGAACTGTTGCCACTGTCTTTGACAGAAGCCGGAGACATCGGCTTCGCCAAGGGGCTTGATGAGTTCCTGTTCGACGGACTGTTTCCGGCTGTGTGTTCAGAAAAGAGCGTCGCCAAGTTCTTTTATCCTTCTTATGTCAGGACCTATCTGGAGAAAGATGTCAGAGATCTGATGAATGTAAAGGACATGATGCAGTTTACAAGATTCATGAAGTTGTGTGCGGCCCGTGTCGGTTCGATTCTGAATGTCTCTGAGATATGTTCGGAACTCGGCGTGGACAATAAGACAGCGACATCCTGGCTTTCAGTTCTTACTGCCTCCTATGTCGTATATCTGCTTCCTCCATACTTTGAGAACATATCCAAGCGCTTGATAAAAAGCCCTAAACTGTATTTTACGGATCCTGGCCTCGCGGCATATCTGCTGGATATAGAGAGCCCGGAACAGTTGTCAAGGGACAAGATGCGGGGAAAAATATTCGAAAACTATGTCGTAATGGAGGCAGTGAAGCACCGTATGAATGCCGGCAGGGAGGGCGGAGTGTATTTTTACCGTGACTCAAATGGCAATGAAGTGGATTTGTTGTTGAAAGAGGAGGGCCGTATACAGGCCTTTGAAATAAAGTCATCGATGACTTACACTAAAGATTTTGAGAAGACGCTCAGGAATCTGCCTTCCTGGTTGAATACGCCGGTAGAGCGCAGGGCTGTTGTCTATGCAGGGGATTTTGAGAATACGGCCGGAGAAATAAATATAATCAACTATCGGAATTTAAGTTTCATATAGTATATTCGCGGCATGAAAAAAGCGGATATAGTATTTGTGTGCGCGGTGGTGGCGGTGTTCCTGCCCTTCGTGCTTTCGGAGCCTGTCTACGAGGCCTATAAGAGTTTCAATGCCGCTCACGGGATGATCGTGAGCTTCATCAAGTTCGCTGTGCTCTCGACCGCCGGCGAGATGCTGGGCGCGCGTATCACCACCGGACGTTACTACTACAAGGGCTTCGGCCTGATATCCAAGATGCTGGTCTGGGGCATCCTCGGCATGGGCATCAACATGGCGATGATCATCTTCTCGTCCGGCACTCCGGCATTTCTGGAGTACATGGGACTGACCGGTGCCACTGAGTTCCTCGCCGGGCCGATGTGCTGGCAGAAGGTGCTGGTGGCCTTCTGCGTCTCGGTGGCCATGAACTCGATATTCGCTCCGGTATTCATGACCCTTCACAAGATATGCGACATCCATATAGC
>JADILZ010000031.1 GCA_017695065.1 Candidatus Cryptobacteroides excrementipullorum | reverse complement strand
GGTTTGGTACAGACCGCATGTATTGTCGGGTGTGCCATAGACAGAAAAATTGACATAGAGACTCCTTACGATAAAATCACAGACGCTGCACTAAAAAACCCTTTGTCGGATATTTATTACGATGAAATCATTCGGCTTGCAGCCGAGTGGCAGAAACCGTATCCTTTGATAGAGTACATGGGAAATTTGGGCACACTGCAAGGCGATCTTCCTGCCAGTATGTTATATACGCAAATCAAGCAAAGTGACTTTGCGAAATTTGCCACAAGAGAACTATCTTGGATTGATTATGACATCAAAAAATGTTCTGAACTGAACACGACATTGCCTTTCCGAATTCCCAATTTACTTATTAACGGTTTTGTCTTGCCGGGGGAGCACTTATGTGCCGCATTCTTCGCTCCGCACAATATCATCGAAACCTGTGATGCTGTATTAGCCTATCTTCGCAACCCAAGGATAAGCTTACAAAAATTGATGACTTATCTCAAAGGGCCGGATTTCCCGACTGGAGGATTAATAGAATCCGACAGTTTATTGGAAATTTATAAAACAGGATACGGAGATATCGATGTGTTTGCCGAAGTTGTCTTGGAAGACGCACTAATCTCGGATGATGATGCTGAGAATATCAGTAGACTATACTTCAGAACTCCATATATGGCTGATTTCAGGCAGATTGAGCAAGAATTTGATCTGATAATAAGTTCACATTCCATAAACGGACTTGTGAACGTAAGATATGAGCACAAAGATTTCCTAAACCAAGGTTTTTGCGTGGATATTGAAAAATCAGCCGATATTATAGCTGTAATAAAGGAAATCTATAATATGACGCATCTGAAAAATAGAATTACAATTAACAATCTTGCATATGTGGACGGAGTACCGCAAAGATTGAATCTGAAAGATATGATAAGATTTTGGGTCAGCAAACGGGCACATGCAATAGCTTCTTACTTTCCGGAAGGCGGTATCGTACCCAAAGGCATATTGAAATTGGATCTACGAGATACAAAAGAAATATACCAGGCTCCACGCAAAACACAAATAATCCATTCTATTGATGATTATTTGAGTATAGTCTCGTGTCATAATTTGGCATAGAAGCCTCATATATTTGCAGACATAATCAAAAATCATTACAGTCATGACATTAAAGGAACTATTGAATAAGGTAGACTTTGACAGTATGGTGCCATATATTGAAAAGACGGAAGGAAAACATCTTGACAGTATCTACGGGTACAGGGAAGCATACGATATCCTCCGGTATATGAAGCCGGCAGAGAACTTCAAGGGAGAGGCCAGGGTCGAATGGAGCGGAGAGGAATATGGTGACGACCAGTGGATAGGGGTATTCCATCTTGACGGAGATAACTGGGAGGATGCACTGGCAAAGAAAGTCGTAATCGGTGAGAATGTGAATCTTCCCATAGAGGAAATTGCGGCAAAATGCCTGTGGGAGATAACTTTCTATGGCTTTACACCTGAACATGAAGGGTGGGAAAGATTACGTGGGCGTAAGTTGAGAAACAAATACGATGTCATGCTGGATAGACTGGAAGAAAGCGAATGGAGACATCAGACCCCTCGTAAATACCGTTCTATGCACAATGGGCAGAGATTCATAAGCGGAGATTGGGGAATGAAGGATTTGTTCCGAAAACGTATGAACAGGTCCAAGAGAATGAGGGAACACCGCCAAGAAAAGCGGAGCAAATATCTTGAATCCATGAGCGCTCGGGAAAATAATATTCAGGATCTTACAGTAACCGGCAGCAGTTTCGTTTACGGTGATCTTGATTTCCTCCTCACTGTCAGACACGGCATCCGATACGACTTTCGTTCTGTTACCGGGCCGTACAGGCAGCCTGGCACAGAGATCGCTGGACCGGCAGGAATCAGTACAGAGACAGTCACCGAAGCCCAGGATACGCGCATTGCAATCCGCGACAAGCGGCTGGATTATATTCTTGAATCCATTACTAGATACCAGCATCTTGACCTGTCGCAGTACGACAATGCTGTATTCTGCGTCCGCTATTCTTCCCAATATCCTGTTTCTAATGCCGCACTTGCCGGATTCTGGAAACAGATAAGGGATTTCTTCTGTTACGACGATATCCGTACAGGGACAATCATTGAGAACAGCGATGAAAGAGAGGTTAAGGCAGTTCTTCTGCTGAATAAAATGTAGTTTCCAGAACTTATTTCAGCAGAAGTAGGAAGGGCTGACCCATAATCGCCAAGTATAAAAACGGCGAGTGTACTGATCTCCCTCTCAAGTTCCTGCCTTTTGTCACAGGACTTTCCAATCCTCGATTCTGCGAGATGACTTGTCGAAGTTCACGCCGATTTTAAAGACCTTGCGGCTGTCGGCGGCAAACGCTTTGGCGTACCCTTTCTCCTCAATTTGTGTCAAGGCCTCATCGGCGCTGCCGTCGGTCTTGATCTCGATGATGTAGATGTAGCCTTCGGTCTGCAGTAGGATGTCGATGCGGCCGTTGCTGGTCTGGTATTCAGTCCGGACATATTCTCCGAGGAGTTCGAATATGAGGTACATGGCATACTGGAAGTCGCGCTCGGCATCTCCCTGGATCTGGTAGTTAGCCCTTGCGAACAGGCCCTCCAGAATGCGCATCATCTCTTCGGGCTTTCCTGAGGTGGCGGCTCTGTACAACTTTGCAGTCAGGACGTTGCCCTCCTTTTCCGGAACTGGGGCGTAGGCCGTCAGGAGCATCTTGGTGAAGCCCTTTTTTACCTCCATGTTTGGGAATCCGAGCTTGTATATGCCGAACATCCGGTCAAACTCCCGGATGGTGAGATATCCGCTCTGATACAGGAGCGGAATCGGATTGTTGATGTAGTCATAGACTCCGGACAGCATGTCGGAGTCGATCTCGACATCATCTTCGGACAGTCTTGTTATGTCGTACCCCGTCTGTTTCAGGATCTTGACGAGGAAAGACGGCGTGCCGGTCTCGAACCAGTATTCGTTGAATCTCTTTTTTTGGAGCGTGTTCAGGAGGCTGAACGGGTTGTACATTCCTTCGGAGTCTTCGCTGAAATGGTAGCCGTCATACATTTCCTTGAGTTTGGAATAGCATTCATTCTCGGTCATACTGTTCCTTTCTGCGAGTTCATTGACCGACTCGGAGAAATATTTGTGCAGGTCGGAGCCGCTGATGCCGCAGATGTCCGAGTATTCCGGATCCATTGAAATGTCGTTGAGGTTGTTGAGCCCGCTGAATACGCTCAGTTTGCCGATTTTGGTCACTCCGGTAAGAAAACCGAGGCGGATGCTTCCGTCCTTGGCCTTCATCACTCCGTAAAATCCCTGCAGCAGGCTGCGGTAATAATCCTGAAGTGCTGGATTGTCGAGGTTGTCTATTATCGGCTTGTCGTATTCATCTATAAGAATTACGACCTGATACCCTGTGACAGCATATGCTGCGTCAATAATTCTTTTGAAGCGAGTTTCAGGATTGTTGTCTATACACTCTGCTGAATATGCTTTTTCCCATTGTTCCAAATGGTAATTCAATACATTCAGGAGAGCCTCTTCAGTATTGTACGCCTTTCCGCTCAAGTCAAGATGCAGCACGGGATATGCAGCCCAGTCGGTCTCCAATTTCTCCAAAGCCAGCCCTCCAAAAAGGTCTTTCTTGCCGCTCATATATGCTTCGATTGTGGACACGAGCAGACTTTTCCCGAAGCGCCGAGGGCGGCTCAGGAAATAATATCCTCCGGCTGATACAAGTTTATGTACCTTCGCAGTCTTGTCAATATAGACATATCCTCCTTCGCGGAGTTTTTCAAAATTCTGGATTCCAATAGGGTACAGCATAATATCTTGTTTTGTAACCATTGAAGCAATTTGTTTCAGTGCCATAGACACCGCAGGCAAACACATTTTATACAAAAATAGGAAATAGTTCTGAATACTGCCCAACTTTCATTGATTTTACAACCGTTGTGGCCATATGGCAGTGTCACGATATGGCACAGCCGGTATTTATTTTTGCCGGACAAAATTCCTGAAAGGGAAAATATTGGAAAATGTAATTTCCTAAACTTGTCAATTTGATATGACATCGGAAAAATTAAAAGCGATACTCCTGGACATATATCAGCCGAAAGTTGATTTCAGCATTGTCCTGACAGACAGGAAATACAGGCGGAGGCTCGGAACGTATTATCCCGACAGACATCTGATATATGTGCATGGCGGATGGGGTGATGATATTATGAACACAAGTACTGCTATTCACGAATACGCACATCATATCCATTTCACGGAAAGAAGTTCCGGTGTTTTTGAAAAGTCGCATGGACACGAGTTCCAACTGATACATAATGCATTACTTACTATTGCCGAGTCCAAAGGATATTTGGGCCGCAGTACCATTTTCAAATGATGACATGATAAACACAAGAATATGAATGTAACGGTAAACACCCGAGAACTGAAAAAGATTCTCGACCTGACGCCTCCCGAGCAGAATGTCATGCTCGTCGGACGGCATGGTATAGGCAAGTCTGAAATCCTTGCAAAATACTATCTTTCGAAAGGACAGAAAGTCATATCCTTGTTCTTGGGTCAGATGAGTGACCCTGGAGACCTTATCGGACTTCCCCACAAGAACGAAACCTCAGGCAAGACTGACTTTCTCCCTCCATATTGGTTCCCGACTGACGGAGAGCCGATTGTCCTTTTTCTTGATGAACTGAACCGGGCAAGACCGGAGATATTGCAGACCGTTATGGACCTGACGCTGAACAGGACTTTGGCTGGACGGAAACTCCCGGCAGGAAGCCGCATCATCTCTGCCGTAAATGACGGGGATGAATACCAGCTGACGGACCTTGACCCGGCATTAGTTTCCAGATTCAATATCTACTGGTTCCGGCCGACCGTATCCGAATGGCTTATCTGGGCAGAGGAAAACGGAGTAGACAGGAGAATCATTGCATTTATTTCAAAGGAACAGAACTATCTGGATGAAGATGACAGCGGGGACGGAACAGATTTGGACAGACATCCGGACAGACGCAGCTGGAAACGGGTGTCGGATATTATCAGCGGCCGACCGGAGCTGGAACCAATAGACAAAAAGCTCATTTCCGGAATCGTTGGAACGAAAACCGCTGCCAAATTCATCCAGTTCGTCATGTCTGAAAATACATTATCAGGAAGTGAAGTCCTGCTCCAATGGGACAAATATCGGACGAAAGTCTACAAACTCCAGTTGCATGAATTGTCCATGCTGAACGAATCCATGTTCCGTTTCCTAGAAACCGGGAATGACGTTGAAGAAAACAAGGATGTCATATCTTCCGCCGTGGAGTCGTACCTTAAACATCTTGCCTCGAACAAGAAAAATGAGGCGTATGCCCATTGGGTATCTTTGTTCGGCAGTAACGATTATCCTCATGCGGTATTATTCTTTATGACACAGAAACCGACTCTGTATAAAGATATTATGAAATTTGTAAAAAATCTGTAGGACTCAAGTTCCGGTTAGTTATGAAAACCAGAGAAGAAGAAAAACTGATTGTCCTTGCCGAAGAACGGTTAAGACATCTGGCGGAACAATGGTTCTTGTCAGAGCCTGCATTCTTTGCCGTCTATTGTACGCACAGAGTGGTGATGAATCCCAACATAAGTTGTGCGGTCAGGACAGGAAAAGGAAGGATAGAGTACAATCCGGAGATTATTGACATCCTAAGCGACAATGCTTTGGAAGAGGCTGTCGGTATTGAGATGATCCGGCTTTTCCTGAAGCATCCGTATGAGCGCCGTCCGGAACATTGCACCGGAAGCAGGATGTTGGCAGCCAGCGATATGGCGATTTGGTCAAACTACAGGTTCAGCTATTGTGTCATTACTTCTCCTGACTCGGCGGGATTGCCTGAAGGGCAAAGCTATGAATGGTATCTGGCTCATTTGCCTCTAAGCGGTCATGAAGATCCAGACTCGGATTCAGACGCATCGGACAGTGCCGGACAAGGCGAATCTTTGAAAGGCACAGAAACGACCGAAACGTCTGCCAGCGAAATTTCGGAAGAATCAGCTGAAGACAAGACTGCATTGTGGGAGGAGGACAGTGTCATGTCGGAAATGATAAACGACATTGTCCGGAATATCAAGGATTGGGGGTCGCTTGCAGGCAGTATGGCAGAGCAGATAGTGGCGAGCAGCCGTTCCCGTATCGACTACAGGAAAATCCTCAATTCTTTCCGTGCTTCCATTATCTCGACGAAACGTTGTCTCACACGTATGAGACCGAGCCGTAGATACGGTTTCCAGCAGATGGGCAGCAAATTCGACTTTACTACTGGCCTTTTGATAGCAGTGGATACGAGTGGCTCCATTTCATCAGGTATGCTGGAATATTTTTTCGGCGTCATCAACAGGTTTTTCAAATATGGCATCAAGACCATAGATGTAATCCAGTTCGACTGGGAGCTTCATGGCGATGCGGTCACATTGGAAAAGGCAGTAGCAAAAATGGACATATCAGGGCGCGGAGGCACGTCTTTTCAGCCTGCCATTGACTATGCGGCGAAACATGGGAAAGAATACGACGGCATGATATTCCTTACTGACGGCTATGCCCCTGAGCCTGTTTTGCCAAAGTATTTTCCGTTGAAGATAGCATGGGTATGCGAAGACCGTCAATCGTATGAACAGCACCACAAATGGATGAGAAAGTATGGACGGGTATGCTATATGGATTTGAAATAATCAGCCATATAATATTTGTTGAATTGAAATGAAAAACAAGAGTATCATCAAACGCCTTAAACAAGGCGAAGACATAAGCAAAATCAGAATCAAATTTTATGAAACCAAATTGTCTGGTGTTTTTTATGTATCTGGTTATTACAATTATAGAAGATGCCTGAAAGCAGATTTTGAGGAAATTGTGAAGAATCTGTCCGTAATTCCTGATCTGAAAATCCTGGATATTTCAGATGATGGATCCCGGGGTAACAACTTTCTTTCAGGTAAAGAGATCCTTTTGGCAGACCAACTTAAATACAACATCCTCTTGTACAGGATTCCCGGTAAACGTTCTTTGTTTTATATGAGCAGCATCTTGAATTTGGATAATATGGAGTTTTATATAAGTCCAACAGGCTATGATTCCGACGGATTCGGAGCCAAATTGCTTCAGATATTGACCGAACTGCCGCAATGGAACTCTGAATGGCAGAAAATGTATATGGATATACTGAAATTGCGCAAGCGAATCAATGTAGGTGCTTCAATAATTGAATCGCTCCTTCCCGCGATTTTGGAGAGGCTTGATTATCCATATTATACTGAACGAGCATCGGGGGATACGTGGCTTTATGTGAAATTACCCTATCATCGCTGTCTGTGTATAAAGCTAAAACCGGAAATGGATATGCCAAAACTGACGGAACTCATTGAAAATATAAAGGCGATTGATGAAGCGTTGAAGAAAATGGATAATATTTATCTGAAAGTAAGGAATTACGGGAATGATATAAAGTGGAACAAGTAAATTGAAACATGGATGTGCTGGCATCCGGAAGATAAATTTTTATTCAGCACATGCGTATGTAAAAGTTGTGAAAAAAATTGGCTTGTGTCACATTTTGGCACCGCCGCCTGCTACATTTGCTCCTGCATACGGGATGAAAGGGGAGTCTCGTATAAAAAGGAAAAGATATGGAAGGGAATTTCAATGCAATGACGCTGATCAGAAAGGTCGCAGGTAAACTTAAGGACGAGAAATTGGCAAACATCAAAGCTGTGGAGATGGAAATCGGACAGCTAGACCAATATCTTGGTCTGACGGACATGCAGACTGTGCTGTTTGTGGCTATATTCGACCGGCATTGCAGTAACAGGACTTCTGATGTAGAGGATATCTCTGATTATTTCAACATTTCGGCCATTGAGGTCCTGGAAAGGAAGAAGGACATTGACAGACTTGTTGAGGCAGGGTTTGTATGTAAGGACGGCTTTGGAGTCAATGAGTTCACAAGAACAGCATTCAAAGTGGATTCATCTGTATTCGAATGCATACTTGACAGTCGTCCCGTAGAGTCAGCCGCCGCTTCCGGACATGCATTCGACAGGTTCGACATGGTGAGGACAGCGGGAACCCTTGTGGAGCAGAGGCGCAGGAACGAGATGTCGACCAGAACTCTTTTCAATACATTGGAAAGCATTGAAAATGAGTATGGATCTATGGATTTTATCCGTGATATCCGTGAAAATGTCACGGAACCGGGCGCCCGAATCCTTTTTTATGACTGCTGTCATGATTTCATGGAAGATGATGATCACAGACCTCTTACGGATATGAATGCCACCTTGAAAGACATTTATGACAAGACAGGAGACACCATGGCCGTGAAAAAGTCTCTGATGTCAGGAGAGCATATCCTGATGAAAGCGGGACTGATAGAGAGCTGGTTGGATGGCAATGACTACAAAATCGGCCTGACAGATGAAGGGCGCGCAGTATTTCTTCGGGAGGATTTACATCTTTTTGAACCGGAAAAGAAGGGGCTTGACAGATATGGGCTTGTAAAGGCTGTCTGCAAATACATAAATGAAAGGGATTCCAGTAATTATCCTACAAGAAAGCTTTTCAGAAACATTGCATCTGTCGAAAAGAGCAACTGTCGGCTTCCGCTGGTCAGTGCTGTTCAGGGAAAGCTGCCTGATATAAAGGACAGGACCATCTTCTATGCTATATGCAAAGGCGTTACAGATGGTTACAGTGCATTGGATTCCATTATCGATGATGTATTTGATGATGAGAGGACCAAAGCAGTCGAGAAGCAGATGTTCAAAAATGAGCAGCATCTGCTGCAGAAACTTGAGCTTGTGGAGCTTGGACAGGCCAGTTTTTTCGGAGGCGTACCTGCTGAATTGACGGAAACCGGCAAAGAACTCTTTTTAGGAGAGGATATGGAGCTTTTCATAGAGAACCGGGACATGAAAGGCATGATCAGTCCGGAAAATATCAAAGAAAAGCATCTGTTTTTTGCACCAGACATAGAGTCAAGATTGTCTTTTCTTAAAACCAGCCTGCAAAAGGAAAATTATGAAGACCTTAAGTCCAGGCTTTCTTCCAAAGCATTGCCATCCGGCGTGGCAGCCCTTTTCTATGGCGGCCCAGGTACAGGCAAAACAGAATCAGTATATCAGATAGCCAAGGCTGTGGACCGCGGGGTGATGCAGGTGGACATATCGGAGATGAAAACATGCTGGTATGGAGAGAGCCAGAAACTTGTCAGGCGTGTGTTCAAAACATATGCGAGGATGTGCCGCTCGTCAAAAAATGCTCCGATTCTCTTTTTCAATGAGGCAGATGCAATTTTCGGAAAGAGAAGGGAAAATCCCGGCCAGTCAGTGGACCAGACTGAGAATGCCATTCAGAACATCATTCTTGAAGAGATGGAGAAGCTTGACGGAATCTTGATCGCGACCACGAACCTTGCAACCAATCTGGATCCTGCATTTGAACGCAGGTTCCTTTTCAAGATAAAGTTTGAAAAGCCGGAAATGCAGGCAAAGATGCGGATATGGAAGGACAAACTTCCGGAAATCACGGATATGCAGGCAATGGAGCTTGCCCGGGATTTTGACTTTTCCGGAGGTGAAATAGACAATATCGCCCGTAAGGCCGTCATGCAGGAGATTCTTGGCGGCAGCATGCCGGACATGGATCACCTCAGGACATTATGTGCCGAAGAGCGGCTTGCCGACAGGACTGGAAGAAGAAAGATAGGTTACAACGTGTAATTTTTAAACATAAGCCATATTTTGGCATATATTATTGTTACCTTTGCCAGAAGAAACAAAAAAAACTTTGGAATTATGGCTAAAGACTTATTCAACAGGTACATATGGTTGGTAGACACTATTTACCGTGCAAATGGTATTACCTTCGAGGAAATCAATGAAAAGTGGCTCAGGAACAGCATGAGCGAAGGAGTAGATATTCCGTTGAAAACATTCCATAATCACAGACATGCCATAGAGGACATGTTTGATATAAACATTGTCTGTGATAAAAAGGGAGGATATAAATATTATATAGAAAATGCCGATGATATGGAAAAAGGCGGTATCAGGACATGGCTTCTGAATACATTTGCCGTCAACAATCTCATCAATGAAAGCCATCATCTGAAGCGCAGAATAGTTTTCGAACAGATTCCGTCCGGGCAGAAATTTCTGACACCTGTCATCGAAGCCATGCGTGACGGTGTATCTGTAGAAATAAAGTACAAAAGTTTTTGGAGGCAAGATGAATATACGACAGAGGTGGAGCCTTATTTCGTGAAAGTATTCAGGCAGCGTTGGTATCTGATAGCCAGAAATAAAGCGAAAGATGCGATACGGATATATGCACTGGACAGAATTCAGGCTCTTACACAGACCGGAAACGCCTTTGTTTTGCCAAAGGATTTCAGCCCCGAAGAATATTTCTATAACTGTTTCGGGATTATCCGTGAAGACAACTGTCCTTCAGAGCTTGTAGATCTGAAGGTATACGGAGTACAGCGGGAATATTTCAGGACGTTGCCGTTGCATCATTCCCAAGAAGAGGTTGAAACTGAAAAAGACTACTCTGTGTTCCGCTACTACCTCTCTCCTACATATGATTTTGTGCAGGAGATTCTTTCCCACGGATACGAAGTTGAGGTGTTGTCTCCAGAACATCTCAGGAATGAAATCAGAAAGAATGCTGAGGTTATTGTTGACAGAAATTGATGTCAACGGATCCGTACTTTGGCCGCTTCTGCGTAAATTTGCAGTGTATTCGTTTTTATTATTCCACATATTTATGACAGGATATGTTCTAATCGAAGACGAGCGTTTCGCATGCGAGGAGATGAACCGCATGATGCGCAAGCTGCGGCCGGAGTACAGCTGTCTGGGCAGTGCCGGGAGTGTGGAGGAGGCTGTAGCCCTTCTGAAGAGGACACGCCCTGACCTGATGTTAGTCGATGTGTCGCTGGCGGACGGGATATGCTTCGAGATATTCGACCAGGTGCCGGAGGACATCCCGGTCATCTTCACGACAGCTTATGACGAATATGCCATCAAGGCTTTCAAGGTGAACAGCGTTGACTATCTTCTGAAGCCTGTGGATGAAGGTGACCTGGAGGCTGCGGTCGGATTTCATCTCCAGGAACAGGAAGAACCGCTTTCTCGTCCAGATAGGGGACTCGTACCAGCATATCGGCATCAAGGACATAGCCTATTTCTACAGTGAGGAGAAATACACATTCCTGCACCTGTTCTCCGGCGGGAGGTATGTTATCGGGTATTCTCTGGACCAGCTTGAGGGAATGCTTGACCCCGGCATGTTCTTCCGTGTGTCCAGGGGATTCATAACCAGTATAGATGCCGTAGTGGAGAGTACGCGCTATTTCGGGAACCGGATGGTTCTGCGCCTGGAGCCTGAATTTCCGCAGCGTGTCCTTGTGAGCAGGGGCAGGGTGAACGCTTTCCTCAGATGGGCAGACGGGATATATGATGAAACGGTATAGCGAAATGATACGGAAAAAACATCTTCTGCTGTTCCTTCTGGCCGTGTCCGTCTCCCTTTTCGTGACAGGGACAGTATTCACCCTTGCCGGAGGGGGGACCCTGCACCGCCCGTTCTTCTACCAGTTCGCGCTCAATCTTCCGGTATGCATTCTGCTTGGGGGCATCGACCTTCTGGTCGTGTACTGCCTCAGAAAGACCAGGTTGTCAGGCTTCAAGACTGTGAGGATAGCCCTTGACCTGCTTCTCACGAGCTTCCTCAGCCTCCTTGTCCCCGCCGTATGCAACTATCTCCTGACCGACATTACGGCTGGAGAGGCTGTGACCAGGTCTCTTCCGGTCATTCCATGGAACTGGATCATGGTCCTGGCCATTGAAATATATTTCTACAATACGGACCAGCTCCGGAGCGAAAGGGAGAAAGCCCGGTACAAGTACGAGGTCCTGAAGAACCAGGTGAACCCCCACTTCCTTTTCAACTGCCTGAATGTACTTTCATCACTCGCGTATTCCGATGCCGAAAAGGCCAACCTGTTTGCCAAACGGCTCTCGGGGGTTTACCGCTATATCCTCGACACGAGGGAGACGGACAAGGTGACCACGGATGTGGAGATGGCGTTCGTCAGGTCGTATATATACCTGGAATCCGTCCGTTTCAGCGACACGCTGCAGGTGTCTGTCACGGACACTTCGTCATGGCCTGTCCGCCATGTCATCCCGACAAGCATACAGATGCTGGTGGAGAACGCCCTCAAGCACAACATCAACACCGGGTCATCCCCGCTGAAGATACAGATCGGAATCAGCGATGAAGGGGTGTCTGTCTCCAACAACATCCAGCTGCGCAGCCATGTGTCCAGGCACGGGATAGGTCTTCGCAATCTCATGCAGCAGTATATGCTCCACGGAAAGGAAATCCGCATCATCCGCACTCCGGACACTTTCACCGTTGTGCTCCCGTATGTCTGAATTTTAATCTTAACGTCAGTTCGACGAATTTATGTTTAACATATTATATTAAAAATCAATATTTTATCATTTATGACCAGAATTCGTCACACTGACGTTAAGGATTAAACATGCGTTTAATCATATAATCTAATCCCCAGTCACTTCGTGACAGCCCCTTGTTAAGGGGCGCCACCCCCTTCCTTCCCCCTCGCCGGGGGACCTGTCGCAGGCCACACGCCTGCTCCTTAATAGGTAATTCGATGTAATTTAATGAATTAAATTCATCGAATTCACGTTAATGTAAGTCCACCCCCGGTCGCCTGACGGTGACAGCCCCGGTGGGGCGAAGGGCATTCTTACTTATTGAATATCCAGAATTTCCGGTCCGAGGCCGAGCAGTTTCATTTTCTTCTGGATGCCTGGCAGCTCGTTCCTTATGAAGTCCTCGCGCATCTTTTCCAGCACAGTCTCCCTGGCCCCTTCGCTTATGAAGTAGCCTATTCCTCTCTTGTTGAATATGATGCCGTCTGAGGTAAGCCTCTCATAGCTGCGCATTACAGTGTTCGGGTTCACTCCAATCTCGGCCCCGAAATCCCTTACCGAAAGGATCCTGGATCCTTCAGCAAATTCTCCGCTGAGTATCCTCTCACATATCGAGTCGTATATCTGCAGAAATATCGGTTTGTTTGAATCGAATTCCATGGTCAACTAGTATTGGATTGTCTTGATTCTTAAAAATATGGCTATGCCCAGGATTGCAGCTATGGTGCATGACCAGACGATGTTCAGCGTGGATATGTCGACATTCTCCAGCGAGGCTGCACTCTGCCAGTTGTCTGTCATTGTCTCCAGTACGGTCATTCCCAGAAGTACGAGCACTATGCCTATGCCCATCCATACAAGGATGGTCTTTGCAATCTTGTGCTTCCTGAAAAATACGGCCCCGAGGAGGAAGAGCAGGATGGCGTTGGCAGCTGAAACCAGCATGTCCGAAAAGTCCAGGTCAAGCGGGGTGAACGATTCTGAAAAGGCATAGACCAGCACGGTATCCTTGACAGGGCTTCCTACAGCCATTGTTATCAGGAAGTCCGTGCCTGTCCAGATGATGCAGAATGCAAGAGGGATTACAATCAATGTGCTGATTATCATGCTGAGGGTCTTTTCCAGGCTGGAGACCGGAATGAGGGTATAGACGGCCCCTGCCCGTTTATCCGTTATATTCCCGTAGCATGCGGACGGAATCCATATGGCAAAGATCCAGAACGAAAACACGAAGAATGTGTTTCTGGATATGGCATACATATATTCATATCCGTCGCCGAATGACGAGAACAGGAGGTCAAGGATGAAGATATATACTGGCATCAGCCCGAAAGCAAGTATGCTCAGGCCCTTGCCGGAGCAGATGGAAGCCAGTTCTCCGGCGAAATATCTGCCGAAACGTGAGAATGAGAATATGTCGTTTTTCATTTTTCCTAAAGTTCTATTGATGCAGTACGTTTCCAATAATAAAACCCGAATCCGGCCGCCGTGACTGTCTGCACTGTGTACCAGAACCATTCGAAGTTGTTCCTTATCTGTTCGATGCTTATCTCAGAAGAATCTATTATGCTGACCATTGTCATCATGAACAGTATGAAGGCTACGGAACAGCTGAAGAAGGTCTTGGTGATCTTGTGCTTTTTGAACAGCGCCCCTCCGGCAAGCCCGGCAAGGGAAACCATCGGCGGAAGGAAGAAGGCGAAAGTGCAGTTGATATTGAAAGAGCCGTAACTGGAATCTATCAGTCCTGTCCTGGCATAGTAGCCTGCCAGCGATTTCCCGCATTCCGGGAATACCGCGCAAAGCAGGGCGTCGGTGCCGAAATACAGGAGCATGAACACGGCAGGTACGATTATTACCGAGACAAGGAATGCGCTGCAGGCCTTCTCCGCATGGGATGAGGGAAGCATCAGCGGCATCTGCCCTTTTCTCCGGTCGGTGATGTCCCCGTATTTCAGGATAGGGAATATCAGCAGGAAAAGCACGATGGCCACGGTAGCCACAAAAGCCTTGAGACCGGCATATCCGCTCCAGACCTCGCCTATCCTTTCAGGGTTGTATGTGAGGGAGAACAGAAATGTCACTATAAGGAGCATCAGCGGCACAAGCCCGGCAAGCAGGATGAACAGCCCGTTTTCTCGGACCGTCTCCTTCAGTTCAAAGGAGAGGAACCTCCCGAACCGTCCAATGTCAAATGAATCTTTGCATGCCATGTCCGTGTCATTTTCTGAACAGTCCTTTTATCAGCTCTTTGTGGAGATGCACTGTGTTGAACAGGGCCTCGATGTTGACCTTGCTTTCTTCGTCCCCGGTGTTGAGATAAACCTGTACGCTTCCTCCAGGGGTCATCTCGCTGTAGAGGGCGTGAGGGTTCTTCTCGTTGCTGTAGTCGAAGGTGAGCTTGTCCGCAATCTCCGCGACGGTCGCGTTCAGCAGGACATCCTGGCGGTCGAGGATGATTATCGGGTCGATGATGTTCTCCAGGTCACGCACCTGGTGTGTGGAGATGAGCAGCGTGGAGTCTTCCGAAGTGTATTTCGTAACTGCTTTCCTGAACTGCGCCTTGGAAGGGATGTCCAGCCCGTTTGTCGGCTCGTCCATGAAAAGGTATTTGCAGTTGCACGCCAGGGCGAACGATATGTAGGTCTTCTTTAGCTGCCCGAAGGACATCCTGTTCATTTTCTGCTTCGGGTCGGTCTCGAATATCTGCATGAGTTCCAAGAACTTGCTCATGTCAAACTTTTCCCAGAACCTTCCGTATGAGGATGCGAACTTTTCCGCCTCCGCAGGCATCGGTGCGACTTCGTCGCTCAGGAAATACTCCAGAGAGAGGAATGAAGGCTCCCTGCTGAAGGGGATGTGCCCGTCTATTTCAATGTGTCCGGACTTGACTTTCTTAAGCCCGCACAGGAGTGTGAGAAGGGTAGTCTTTCCTACACCGTTTTCTCCGAGAAGACCGTAGATTCTTCCCTCTTCGAGATGCATTGTGATGTTTTTCAGCACGACATTGGAGCCGTAACTGAATGTGATATTGTCTATGTCTATCATAGTGGATTGGTTTTTTGGTTTTTGTATACTGTATTAGTTTAATAATACACCGCAAATATAAGAACAAAAAACATATCCGCAAATTTTTTTTAAGCGAATTCCATACAGGGAATATATGGGCAGGGGAGTACGGGGCCCTCCGCTCATGAGGCAACGGCTTTTAGAGCGATGACCACCGGCGTCCTTCGACGTGCTGCGAGCGGCGGAACTCCCTTTCCTTCTCTGCCAGTACCGGCCTTTCGGAATCAGCAAGAGCGAAGTCGCAGAACCTTTCCCATATATAATTGACGGCCTGCGCGGACGGATGGACCATGTCCTCGGCATAGAAGCGGTAGTCGCGCAGCTCGTCCATCATGATTTCGTACGCTGGGAAGTATTCGCACTGTCCGGGGAACATCCTGCAGATTTCCTCTTCTGCCAGAAGCAGAGTGGCCTTGCTTATCAGATTCCCGTGCGCCCCGTCCTTAAGATGACGTATGGGGCTGACCGTGAATATGAACTGTCTGGAAGTGCCGCCGGATGAAGCCCCGCTTACAATACCGGAGAGAATGTCCACTTCACTCTTCAAGTCCAGGCGCTGTCTGGTGAATTCCCTTGCATCCCGTTTGAGGCAGTTGGATACGATTCTGTCCTGCTCCGTATGCCTGAAACACCAGCTCGTCCCCAAGGTGACAATCACCTTGCCGCATGAGGCATAGAAGCTGGAGGCCCTGTCGAGGGAAGCATTTGCGTTCTCGAGAAAATCCTCCTGAGTCTCTCTCGCAAACGATGTGTGGTGGCTGAAAGAGCAGATGAGTGACGAGCCGCTTCCCATCTGTATGCATTCGTCAGCGGAGAAGGGGAGTCCCGATTCGAGCCTTCGGACTGAATCTGCAACGGAAACGGGGTTGTAGAGTGTCCCGAAAGGGTTTACGCAGACATCGAAACCACATTCTGCCATCTTTTTCCCGACATTGTCGGCAAAGCAGCTTCCGAGAATCATTATCCGGTCGCTGTATGATATCCCGATACGGCTTCTGCCAGCATCTACGGGTGTCTGGAGTTTAAGCATCACAAAACGTTCATTATATATATTATACCCAGTGACACAAGGTGCTCGGACAGGTCATGCATCCCGAGAGTGCGCCCTCTGGATGTGGCGTGCCTGCTGTAGAAGTTGTAATGGGCGAAAAGCCTGAAGTCGCTGTCCTTTGTCGGCATGTACTGGAGGCAGAGCTGCGCGTTCCAGTTGGTCCTGTAGAGCCCCCTGACTATATTGCCGTATGGGCTGTAGACCCCGCCACATTCCCATGCCCCTTTGAAGAAGGTCATGAAACTCGGGCTTATGAAGAAATGCAGGTAGCCGACGGTGGTGAAATATTCCGTGTTCTGCATGGTCATGGGTTTTCCGTCGCTGCCTGATGTGGATTCGCTCAGGATGCTGCTCACGTCCAGCCCCTGCCTGGACCACATGAAGTCAAGGTATGCCCCCCATTTCTTCAGCCGGTAGGAGTGTCCCAGGGACACGAGCCAGACCCCTTTTCCTGCGGCCTGATGCCCGTAGGATGCCGAATACTTGAGGTTCAGTGTCTTGTCAAGGAAAGTACCGTTCCAGTTGGCTGTGGCGATGAACGGGAAATTCGTGGGGCTGACACCTTCCGGAAGTCCGCCGTAATAGAATTCGTCATCGGCGACGCCCCTGAAGTTGCTCACCTGGAATACAAGGTCCTGCGTAGGGGTTATGTGCCACTCACCGCTCACGCCCATCTGGTAGGACGAGAGGCTGCTCCCGAAGTCGCTGAACTGGATGACATATACCGGGACGGCATCGAATTCGTGTCCCCCGAGCGCAAGGACATGCTTTCCGAATGTGAAGGTGGTCTTGGGGGTGGCGTGCCATTTCACGAATGCATAGTTCACCGCGGAGACTATGTTCTCGAAGTCCAGGGTGTTGAAGTCTTTCGTGAAAGACTGCCTGAAACGGTAGTACACCTTTTTCCCTGCCCGCCCTTCGATGTTCAGCCTTATGTCGTCCATCCTGAATTTGGCGGATGCCTTCCCTCCGTGCGGGAAATCGCCTCGGAGCGAGCCTCTCATCTGGAAGTCCATGTCCACATTCTTCACGGGGAAAAACGCTTTCCCGCTTTCATCCCCGGCTTCTCCGGGAGGGACGGACACCGCTTCCCGGCCCGCCGGATCAAGGTCTGCGGAGGCTGCGTCTGACAGTGTCCCATCCTGGCCATGTACCAGGAAAGATGCCGATAAAAGTATGATGACAAGGGTTACAGTATAGTGTTTCATGGCGGTTATCTGATGGTGGAATGTTGTCAGTTGTCATCCTTCATGGGGAATATGCTGGCTGTACTGTTTGCGGCCAGGGCCCGGGCGAGAATACCTTCTGTCCCCATTGACCCGGTGAAAGCCCGGCAGCTTTCCATATCTTTCCATGTGCTGCAGAGCAGATACAGGCCGGCGTCCGTTGCACTTCTGAAAATGTCGAAGGATATGCATCCCTCGCTCCCGGTCGCTTTCCCGACCATATCCCGGACTTCATCCCCGATATTATTGTCTGCAGTACGGAAGAACTGGTTGACCCTCACCGGTGTCCCCTTGTCCGGAGAGCCTGTCCCGGAAGGGATGGTGAAGCTGTCGGTATGCATTTCCGCTGACGCTTTCAGTTCAGGGACCAGGCTGGTGAAATGCGGGGCCTTCTTGTGCAGCTCAAGCGATTCCCCGTCGGCCCATGTCTCGCATATCATCATCGAATTCCTGTCTGTCAGGCTTCTAAATATATCGTATGAAATGCATCCCTTGTCTCCTCTGGAAGCATAAGTGAGCTCCCTTGCTGTGCCGATTATCTGTTCAGGGTCATTCTCCGTCTTGATGAAGGCATTGAGCCTTAGCGCGCCTTCAGGCGACAGTCTTGAAAGGTCGCCGGTCTTGAGCCATCTGTCCAGCCAGCGGAAATACTCCCTGTGCCAGTAGAGGGCGTTCTGGGGCTTCAGTATCCAGTGGTTCTCGTCAGGGAACACTATCAGCCTGGACGGCACACCCATGAGCTGTGCTGCATTGTATGCCGCCATTCCTTCGTCCAGCGGGACGCGGAAGTCCATACCGCCGTGTGTCACGAGGATAGGCGTATGCCATTTTGTAACCATGGTATGAGGGGACATCCTGTAGTGCCGCACTGTCTTCGGTGCCGTGCTCCAAGGTGACCCGCCCTGGCGGATGCCTCCGAATGTCTCCCCGTCGCCGGCAGGTCCCACAGGGCCATCAGGAGTGCCCGTACGCGGGTCTGCCCGGTATTCGTGGAGTCCTCCGTTATCCCAGTTAGGGAACCACATCTCTTCGGTAGTCATGTACATGTGCTCTTCGTTGAATATCCCGGCATGCGCTACGAAAGCATCGAAGACATCACCGTGAATCCCGCAGAGGTTGTACACGGAGTAGCCGCCGTAGCTGGCCCCGCATGCGGCCATCTTCCCGATATACGGCTCGGCCTTTAGCGTACGTGCCGCCACAAGGTAGTCCTGCATGTTCAGGCCAGGGTAGTCGCCCGATATCTGCTCTGTCCATTCCTGCCCGAACGCTGTGGTACCGCGTCTGTTGGGCAGTACGGTCACATATCCCTGCGCCGCCATCAGACGGTAGTTCCACCTGTAGGACCAGCCCTGGCTGAGCGTGCCCTGCGGCCCTCCAAGGCAGATGAGGATGGACGGATATTCCTTGCTGCTGTCGAAATGCGGAGGATAGACCACCCATGTAAGCATGTCCTTTCCGTCCACTGTCTTTATGTACCTGGCTTCTGTCTTCACGGGGTCGAGCTGCGCGAGTATGGCATCATTCACATGCGTTATCTGACAGATGTGCACCGGCTCCTGAGTAACCTTGCATTCTGCAGGAAGCGGGGTGCTGTGCGAGACCTCAAGCGGGGCGGCCGCTATGGTGCCTCCGTCGGGAGTCCCGGCCGTGTCCCCGATCCTGATGCTTACCAGCTCGGTAGGGAAGTCCATGCTGCTGTAGTCGGCCAGCATGGTAGTTACTCCGTCTTTTTCAGATATATGGAAAGGCGAATTGAAGTCATACCACAGGTCCTCGCCTGTGATCCTCTCTATGTCCCAGGATGCGCTTCCCGCGCCATGTCCCGGCACTCCTCCGCCTGCCAGCCCGTCAGAGACTGTGCAGCGGGCCCGGAAGATGCCCTGTATCCCTTCCGCAAGGGCGGAGAAATATATCTCGTCAGACCCTGGTCCCCATACAGGTGCGGAAGCGTTGTATTTGAACGCGCAGGTGATGTCCTTCACACCGGAAATGAGAGGCAGCCGCGAAGCCGATGAGCCTGAATCCTCTGCCGGGACGCCCCATTCGACATCTGCCACCATAAGTCTCTGTTTGTCAGCCTCGTATCCGTCCCTCTCCATGCTTATCCAGCAGATTTTCTTTCCGTCCGGGGACCAGACAGGGTTGGTGTCATATCCTCCTCCCATGGTCAGCTGCGTACATTCCCCGGATTCTACATCGTAGAAATAGATTTCCGTGTTTGTGGAGAATGCGTATTTCTTTCCTGTGAGCTTGCGGCACGAATATGCAATGGTCTTCCCGTCGGGGCTCCATGCGAGCTGCTCTATGCCGCTGAACGGCTCCGTCGGAAGTTCGTAAATCTCTTTCTCTGAAGCCAGTATGTCTTTTGAAGTCTCTGGGGTGATACTCTTTTTGCCGTCCTTGCCGAAAACGAAGCCAGCCACGAATGTGTGCGGCACCTCCTTCACCCAGTGGTCCCAGTGCCTGTACATCAGGTCATCGGCCGATATTGCATCCGCCTTGTCCAGGTCATCGTACAGGTCCGACGGCTTCTTGAGCGCGCTCTGTACCGTGCTGACATACATTATCCTGCTCTGGTCGGCAGACAGTGTGAACTGGCTTATGCCTGCAGGGACATCGCTGACCTGCACCTTCTTTCCGAGGGAGAGCCTTCCGTCATTGCCTCTCTTGAGCTTTGCCGTGAAAATCTGGCCTTCCTGGATGAAAGCAAGGCTCTTCCCGTCGGCGCTCCATCTGGCGTTGGATATGCTCTTGCCCTCGGTGGTGAGCCTGTATGCCCCGCTCCCGTCAGTGCCGCAGATGTACAGGTTGGTCAGTGAATTGTTCTCTTCCACTGATATATACCCCGTACCGTAAAGGACCATGCTCCCGTCAGGGGATACCTGCGGGTCAGATATCCGCCCCATCGCCAGCATCACTTCCGGGGAGAACACCCCGTCCTTGATTTCCATCTTTCCTCCAGCCTCTATGCGGGCCAGGGCTGTCTTCTTTTCTTTCATGTTGTCAATCCATTTTTCAGATGTTCCTGTCCGTACGTCGATGAACGCCAGGACAATTATGGCAAGAAGCAGTACCGAACATGACTTCTTGGCCAGACTGCGGTTTCTTTTCATTATCTGTTGCCGATTTGATTTCTGTCTGCCGGGATATCCCCGTATTTTTCCAGTGTCTTGCGGAGCTGCAGTACAATCTGTTCCCGCAAGCTTTCCGGTCCTGTCACTTCTATCCCCGGCCCCAGCCTCAGCAGCTCCATCACCAGGCTGGTATCCGGGCATGCAAATATAGAAAATGTTACGGTTCCGTCATCCCTTGAGATGATTTTCTGGCTGTGGTGCAAAGGCAGGTCCTCAAGATAGCGGGACTCCTTTTCCGATGCCCTGAAGACAATCTCCACCGGCTTCCCTTCCGGCAGATATATGCCGAAGCTTGTGCTGAATAGCCTGTCCACATCGAAGTCCGGAGGCATGTCGAAATGGGTGCCGGTGACTTCCATATCCACAATCCTGTCCATCCCGTAAACCCTCATTCCTTCACGTTCAATGCAATATGCCACGATATACCATCTTCTGGCGTTCTCTTTCACGGCATACGGCCTGAGGGTATATTCAGAGATTTCGTTCCCTGTGTATTTCCTGTGCCTTATCCTGATTTCAAGGTTGTCGGTCATGGCGTCCATGACAGGCGCGAGATACCTGTGCCCCGATGGTATCTCCTCGACGGAGACTCTCCCGGAGAGGCGTTCCTTGCCGAGAGTCAGCATGTTGTTTACGGTGAATGTGTTTATCAGCCATGCGGATGCAGCATCGGAGTCTCTGACGTCATCCCCGTACCGGATAAAATACCGCCTCGTACTCCTGTCACACTCTATCTCTATACCGAAGATTTCCGCCACGGCATCACGGTGATGGTTGAAAGTGCTGCGGGAATAGTCCTGGCCGAAGCGTCTCTGCCACATTTCCTGGAGTTCTGACATGGAAAGGCCTTTTTCCCTCGCCCTGAGGAGGGTGTTTATCAGCCAGATGTATTTGTCAAGAAGTTCAGTAACCATTTTAACGTCAGTTCGACGAATTTATGTTTAACAATATTATATTAAAAATCAATATTTTATCATTTATGACAGGATTTCTTACAGAAATCCTGTCTGTCCACCCCCAGTCACCTGCGGTGACAGCCCCGTCGGGGCATGCGGCTCCGCTTTGCTGCGCCGGCACCTTCACTGCTTCGGCTTCCTGCTGGAAGCTTCGCTGACGCTCCGGTGCGGCCCTGTTGGGCCTTCCCATCTTAATCCCCAGTCACTTCGTGACAGCCCCTTGTTAAGGGGCGCCACCCCCCCATCCACCCCCTCGCCGGGGGTCCTGTCGCAGGCCACAGGCCTGCTCCTTAATAGGTAATTCGATGTAATTTAAACTTTGTTTACAATCACGCTGCGCCTCGGCATAGTCCGAACAGGTTCGTCCTCTGCTCTCGGCTTGCAGTTTATTTTAATGAATTAAATTCATCGAATTCACGTCATTTTAATTCAGCTTATTTTGCTGTAGTCGCGTATATTGTACTTGTCTTTTCCGAGTTCTTTTGCCAGAAGCCTGTTATTTTCGCCTGTCAGGCCCGGGTCTCCGGCAAGGATCTCCTCTGCGCAGCCGCGTGCCTCGTTAAGTATGAGTCCGTCCCTGGCTAAGGATGCTATGTTGAGCGATATGGGGAGTCCGCTCTGCTGTGTGCCCTCCAGGTCACCGGGGCCGCGCATCTTCATATCCTCCTCGGCAAGCTCGAACCCGTTTTCCGTGCTGCACATCAGCTGGATACGGTGTTTCGACTCCTTGCTCAACTTCTGTCCTGTCATCAGGACGCAGTACGATTTCTCCGAACCGCGTCCCACACGCCCCCTAAGCTGGTGCAACTGGCTCAGCCCGAAACGTTCCGCACTCTCTATCACCATCACGGATGCATTGGGCACATCCACTCCAACCTCGATAACTGAAGTTGCCACAAGGATGTCTGCCCTGCCTGCCGCGAAGGCATCCATGTTGAATTTCTTGTCCTCGTTGGACTGCTTTCCGTGTACTATGGCTGTCCTGTAGGGAGGGAAGGGGAATGCCTTGACAATCTGTTCATAACCGTTCTCAAGGTTCTTGTAGTCCATCTTCTCGCTTTCGAAAATCAACGGATAGACCACGAACACCTGGCGGCCCGCCGCAATCTGGTCTCTCATGAAACGATACAGCCCGGCTCTCCGGCTTTCAGTCGCATGTATTGTCTGCACCGGTTTCCTGCCAGGAGGAAGCTCGTCAATCACAGACACGTCGAGGTCACCGTACAGGGTCATGGCAAGAGTCCTCGGGATGGGTGTGGCTGTCATCACGAGGACATGGGGCGGCATCCCGCATGTGGATTTCCTCCACAGTTTAGCCCTCTGCTCCACTCCGAACCTGTGCTGTTCATCCACTATTGCAAGTCCCAGGTTCCTGAAAAGGACATCATCTTCTATCAGGGCATGCGTGCCCACTATTATGCCGATAGACCCGTCCTCCAGCCCCGCGTGGATTTCCCTGCGTTCCGCCGTCCTGCTGCTCCCTGTGAGCAACGCCGTCCTGACTCCGGCCGGTTCAAGATATCTGGATATGTTCTTGAAATGCTGCTGCGCAAGCACCTCGGTCGGGGCCATTATGCAGGCCTGATATCCGTTCCCGACGGCGATAAGGGCCGTAAGCACCGCAACCATGGTCTTTCCGCTGCCCACATCACCCTGCAGGAGGCGGTTCATCTGGTGCCCGCTCTTCATGTCGTTGCGGATTTCAGTGATGACCCTTTTCTGAGCCCCTGTCAGAGGGAAAGGCAGGGCATCGTAGCATCTGTTGAATGCTTCTCCGACTCTCGGCATCAGGATACCATGTGCATCCCGGCTGTGTATGTACTTCTGTTTCAGCAAAGAAAGCTGCAGAAACAGCAGCTCTTCGAATTTAAGTCTGTATTTTGCCCTTTCAAGAGACTGCGCGTCTTTTGGGAAATGTATGTTTTTCAGTGCGAATGCAAGCGGTACAAGACCTTTCTCTTTCATGAGCCACACGGGAAGGGTCTCTTCTATTTCCGGAAGGCACGCATTCAGTGCATGTTCCTGCATCCTGTTCATGACTCTGCCTGTTATGCCCCCGTTCTTGAGTTTCTCCGTACTCGGATATACGCCTGTCATGGTCAGTCCGGCATCCTGGCGTGCGCCTTTGCCTTCCGTTTCTGCACCCCGTCCCTTTTCCATGCGCGAGCCGCCGTCCTCGGGCAGGTTATCCACTTCCGGATGGACCATGTTCACCAGGCCGTTGAATACGGTGGGCTTGCCGAAAAAGATGAACTCCCTGCCCGGCTCCAGCTTCCCGTACATCCACTTGATTCCTTTGAAAAACACCAGCTCAATCCTTCCGCTGCCGTCCTCCACTGTCACGCGCATCCGTTTTACGGTGTTGAACCTGATTTCATTGCCGGATTCGGGCTTCTTTCCCTTGACGGCATCCCCGGAGCAGGCTTCATGTACACGTCCGTCATCTGTCATGCCGATGCCTGTACTTCCCGCGGCTGAACCCGGAACGTCACTGCTCACCAGTCCTGTCGCTCCGTAAAGCTCTCTGGCAATGACCCTTGCCCTTATCTGTATGAATGCCATGTCAGGCCTTATCTCCCTGACCGGCACAATGCTGCTCCTGTCTATGTATCTGAATGGATATAGACGTATCAGGTCGCCGAATGTATTGATACCCAGCTCTTTCCGAAGCAGCTCGGCTCGCTTGGGGCCAACGCCCGGCAGATACTGGATATCACTTTCCAATGCACTTCTCTCCATGGCTCATCCTTTTAACCTGTGTACAGTCCGATATTCATGCAAGCCGGAATGCTTTCCGCGGCTTTACCGAGCAAATTTAATAAAAATCCAGGTGAATCCGCCATGACTCCGGTATGTTAACGTCAGTTCGACGAATTTATGTTTGGAATCCGTCACACTGACGTTAAGGGGATTTCCGGAGGAAATCCTGACTGTCTACCCCCAGTCACCTTACGGTGACAGCCCCGGTGGGGCATGCGGCTCCGCTTCGCTCCTCCGGCACCTGCGCTGCTTCGGTTTCCCTGCCGTGGCATTGCTGAATGATATCACATCCTTTGTCCTGCAGAGTTTTGTTTTGTATAACTGCTTAGTTTTCAGTCGCTTGTCTTTTATGTTGTTCTCCCGGTCCCAATATCAGAAAGGGGACCGGGAGAATGATATTGATACTAATATGTTGATAGTCCATAAATTAGACTGTGTTTAAATCTGTCGGTCAAGGATGCCCGCCTGGCTACTTCATGTCCACATATACTGTAGCGCCTCGGCTATGCAAGCCTGTCGGCTTTTGTGACTGGTTCATTCCGCGGCTTCCATGGGACCGGAGGTCTCCTGTCTGCTGCAAAATGAACTAGTCTAATGCTCTCGCATTTGCATTGCTCCCGGCTTCTGCGTATATTTGGCCTGTTAACACATTTTACCGGAAAAATGCTTCTTTCTAAAATCAAGCTGTCAATGCGTTTCGGCAGGGTAACTTATGTGGTGTCGTCTGTCCTTTCACTGGTCATGACTGTCTTCGCGGTCTTGTCCCCGCAGGTTATTCCTTTATGTATCATCATAAAGTTGCTCAGCATCCCGGTGATTCAATATCTGGTCACGAATCTGTCGGAAGGACTAGTCATGTATTTCTATATTAACCTTGGAATCAGCAAGAAAGAATACTGCCTGATCCCGGCCGCGGTGGACTTTGGCATATTTGTCTTGCTGATGACAGCATCAGGTATAGCAGGCTATGCGCTCACATAAGGAAAATACACTGCTCGTTGACAGCGTGCATCTTGAGTTCGGACGTAACACGGTCCTCCAAAGTGCATATATCACTTCCCGCACCGGACGGGTGACAGGGGTTCTGGGAAGGAACGGCGCCGGAAAATCAAGCCTGTTCAAATGTATCATGGGCGGAATCAGACCTCAGAATATGTTCATCCGCTTCAATGATGAGCTTTCTGTGGATTACGGGCATATCGGCAGGAGGGTGAAGTACCTTCCCCAAAGAAACTTCATGCCGGGGTCAATGACGCTCGGGGAGGCATTCTTTCTCTATGGGGTTGATTATGATGGTATTGTGGCATTTGATGCAAAGTTTTCCGGTTATCGTGGCATGACTTTACGGGAACTCTCGGGAGGAGAGGCCAGGATAGCCGGGATGTACCTGGTGCTGATGTCTGATGCAGAATTCTGCATCCTTGACGAACCCTTTTCGAATGTCGCCCCGAACTGTATCGATAAAATTCAGGCCATGATCCTGGAGCAGAAGTCCCGCAAGGGCATAATCGTCTCTGACCATATGTATGAGCAGATAATCGGGATTTCCGATGACCTGTACCTCCTGCGTGACGGATATACATTCCCGATAAAGAGCAGGGAAGACCTTATTGATAACGGATACATCCGCAGGTAGCCGTCCTGTGGCGCTCCCGCCGTCTCTTCCGTATCCGTTCCGGCGGACAGGACAGGTGTGCACACCTGCAGTACCAGAGAGGCTTTGTAGGGCAGCAGAAGGCCGATCATTCACTGCAGGTGTGCTTCAAGCCGGTACGGGGAGTGAATCAAAATTCCTGTTTCCGGAGAAAGTTTCTAAATTTGTCTTGATTTTCCATAGAAATCACAAGGAATGGTCTTCATCGACAAGATAAAATCGCTGTATCCGATTTCCGGGGAGACGGCCCAGGCGCTTAAGGACGCAGTCACTCTCTGCCGTTTCCCGAGAAAGCACCTCCTGGTCAAGGCCGGGGAGTGCTGCCGTGCCGCCTATTTCATCGAGAAGGGGATGACAAGGTCCTACTGGCTGGTGGACGGGAACGAGGTCACCACATCGTTCTCGGGAGAAGGAGATATAGTATTCAGCATGGACGAGCTTTATTATAATAACGTCAGTTCGACGAAATTATATTTAACAATATTATATTAAAAATCAATATTTTATCATTTATGACCGGAATCCGTCACACTGACGTTAAGGATTTCTTCCAGAAATCCTGTCTGTCTAATCCCCAGTCACTTTGTGACAGCCCCTTGTTAAGGGGCGCCACCCCCTTCCTTCCCCCTCGCCGGGGGACCTGTCGCAGGCCACAGGCCTGCTCCTTAATAGGTAATTCGATGTAATTTAATGAATTAAATTCATCGAATTCACGTTATA
>JADILZ010000030.1 GCA_017695065.1 Candidatus Cryptobacteroides excrementipullorum | reverse complement strand
CACACTGACGTTAATGATTAAACTTGCGTTTAATCATATAATCTAATCCCCAGTCACTTCGTGACAGCCCCTTGTTAAGGGGCGCCACCCCCTTCCTTCCCCCTCGCCGGGGGACCTGTCGCAGGCCACAGGCCTGCTCCTTAATAGGTAATTCGATGTAATTTAATGAATTAAATTCGTCGAATTCACGTTAATATATATACTCCACATCTGACTTCCTGAACCTCAGGATGCGGGTGTCATTGTTCCCTGCGCCGTTCTTGTGAAGGTACAGGTTTTCCATGCCTCCTGCAATGTACCATCCTGACCCTTCAGGGGAATGTACCCCGAACAGGATGTTGTTGTAGTGCCCCGCGTGGAGTATCCCGTCATCATTCCATTGGGCCCCCGGACCGTACCATACTACCGGCTCCCTGTCAGGGAAGTCAGGGGACCACATCGCTATGTAGATGAGGTTCTGGAGACTCATCGTGCCTACCTGGATGCCGTTTTTCCTGCGCTGCTCCCTCCGTATCGTGGCATGCCCCTCCCATGGGGACTTGAGAGTGTGGGTTCCGTTCCACATCACCCATACATAGTCCGTAGCGTCGAAGACCCTGTTGAAGTCCTCCATTGACGGAAGCTCATATCCAGGAGGGGCCAGCGCATCAGCCGGGAGCTTGTTTATGTGTGTCTTGTTGCCGGTCCGGAATCCTTCCATCACGGCTTTGCCGTCCTGTTCGACGACTCTCATGCCCTTGCCGCTGTCCCCCTGGTATGCCCAGCCCCACAGTCTTGCGTATTCTTCTGCGGTGCAAGAGCCAAGGTATTCATACAGAGTCTTTCCTGCAAGAGCAGCCGGGTCGTCGGGACACAGGACCTGGTCTTCGAAGTCGCGAGAGTCTCCCATGGCGTTGTACTTGCACCACCAGATGCCCTGGAGCCATACTACAGGCATCCCGTAGTTCTTCCTCGCGATGGTGTATTCCTCTCTTGCCGCTCCGTCCTGGTCGCTTATGACCAGTGTCGCGGTCTGTCTGCGTCCGTCTGCTGCCGGGTCATTCGGCCTCCATCCGCCAAGGATGCGGTATGACTTGTCCCCGTACGGGTCCAGCTTTATCCACGGGTCCTCGCCGGGACCGAACTCTATTTCCACCTTCTTGCCTTCTCCCGGGGTGATGACCCCGAACAGGTTGTCGGCATAGCCTCCGAAGTCGTAGGTGTAGTTCCCGTCACCGAATCCTATTGTCCCTTCTATGGTGCTCGGGTTGGCTTCAAGCTTCAGTACGATTCTGTCTTCCGGATAGGCTGCAGCGAACCCTTTGCGCCTGAACTGCAATATTGTCTCCGAGGCCGGATCCCCGGGTGCGTAAAGGGCCTTGGTGACCTTGAAAAGGTTGGGCCCTTTCCCGGGTACGGGTTCGACACTCAGGAGGTGGCCTTCTGCCGGAAGAAGCTCCAGTTCATCATCGCTTTCCACCGCAAGGGTGAATTCTGTCCCGAGGTGGGGCAGCGTGACAACCGTGCCGTTGTCCTCTACGTCCGCTCCTTCCGGAAGATCCGAGCGTGACAGGTCCACTGTCAGGAGCCTGTCCCTGTCAGGGGTCAGGTCAGTCTGGCCTCCGTCTCCCCACTGTTCCACTGAAAGTTCCACGTCGCTGTCAATGGTACCTTTCCGGAGCGTGACGGAATAGACCGTGTTGCGCCTGACTGTTTCAGGGAGCATGGCCCCGAGCCTGTATTCTTTCCCGTCGATCTCTGCGGTCATCGACACCTTGCATCCGGTACCTGACTGCTCGAGGATGTAGGCTATCCCTTCCGTGTCTGAGGTCAGTGGAGACTGCGGCCGTATGGCTATTTCTCCTGTCGCAGCGTTTTCAGGGCTTGATGGCTCATTGCCCGGGAAGAGGTAGGCCTCCTGTGCGATGTTCTCCAGGATGATCTCGCGTATTTCCGCGTTCCCGGCCACAGCCACTTTGAGGTCTATTCTGGCTGCTCCTCTGGTGAGGCTGGTCCTGACTTCTGTCCCTGATGCCTTGTCAAGGTCTGCTTTCCCCGTGAAGAACATTCCTGTCCCCGGGTCATGGGAGGAGATGACAGTCTTTTCCCACCGGCTTTCGGGTGTCCCCGGCTCCGGTTCCCCGATTTCCGGAGCATCCGGATGCCGTGCTACTATGTAGAGCCGGCCGCCGGCTTTTTCCACACCGATTTCTATCGTGTTCCCGTCTGTCATGCAGTCGTCATACACCCGTTCGAAGACCCCGTCCCGGAACAGGTATCCTGTGATGCCGGATATGTCCCGGAGCCCTTCTCCTGAGACTGCGGATTCTCCGGATGCGTATCCTGAAATCCAGGCCTTCACTACGTGTGTGGAACTGTCTTGGTTTCCAGGCATTTCAGCCTGTCCGCTGCAGGAGAAGACCGGGACCCCGGCTGCAAATATCCATAATGGCCGGAAAAATCTTCTTTTCATATCACAGCCCTCTGAGTCCCGGGACAAGCTCTGTATCAGTGCCTTCTTCCCAGTCTTCGAATGACACTTCTATGCTGATGTCGATGGTGTCCTTCCGTACTGTTACCGTGTATATGGTGTTCCTTTTCAGGTCTCCTGACAATGGTCTGGTCAGCACGACCGGCTTTCCGTCGACTGTAGCCTCCACTTCTATCTCGATCCCGTCGTTTGCCTGCTCATATACATAAAGTACTGCCTTGGTGTCTGATGTGAGCGGCTCCCGGAATTCAGAAGACAGGCTGTTCCTCGATACTCCTTCCGGGGAGAAGGTGTCTTTTATGGGGAACAGGAAGGCTGAGCGTGCCGCGTTCTTCAGGGTGACCCTGCTCACGGATGTTTCCCCTGCCGTCCGTATCTGCAGGTCGAACCGTGCGACGCCGCGTCTGAGGCTTGCCGGTATTTCAGCCTGTGTCCCAGGGCTGAGGCTGACACTGCCGGAAAAGAAGTGCACCGGCCTGCCGTCCTTGTCGGAGATTTCCTTCTTCAGCCATTCTTCTTCTGTGATGCCCCTATCCTGGAGTTGCGCGAGGTCGATCAGACCTTCGGTCCCCGCCATCAGGTACAGGTTGCCTGAGCGGCTGTCCACCTGTATTTCACAGGCACCTCCGGTGAGCGTCAGCCCGCTGTATGTCCTGCTGATCCTTCCGTCTTCGAACAGGCATGCCTGCAGCCCGGTCACTGTGCCGTCTTCTCCTGTCCACTGGCTTTCGCCCTCGAATCCGGCGAGCCTTGCCGTCACTTTTGTCTCAGAGGGGGTCTTGTGCCCCGTTTCCTCTTTCGTGCAAGATGCCGAGAGAACCCCGGATGCCGCTGCGGCCGATATTGCCAGCAGCCTGATGATATTCATTGCAATGCCTTTTTTAAAGATGTAGAAATTTGTTCCCATGTTTTTAGTCTTTATTTGTAAATATATTCCACCGGTGTCTTTATACACCTTATTGTCCTTGTCTTTGTGCTGTTGTGCGCCGTGAACTTCATCCAGTTCTGTCCCGGCCTGTCCGACATGGCGTACCCTTCCATGTTCCAGGAGTTCCCGTTACCTGAGTGTGTGGCCAGCAGGATGTTCATCCTGGCGATGTCGCCGGCCGTCGTGCTCCACTGATGCCCGAGCCCGTAGAGAACCCAGTGGCTGCCTTCATGCTCGAAGTCGTAAAACGCTACAGTGCCGTATCTGTTCCAGAGGAAACTGACCTCGCGTTCTGTCACTGTGACCGTCACTTCTTTTCCGGAGATGTTCCGGAAGGTCCGTGTGCCGGTACCCCCGATATTGTAATTGTCGCTTGCGGAGAAAAACGCATAATCCTCATAGTCCGGAATCCTGTATCCGTCGGGAGCCATGCTTTCCGGGTCCAGCGTCCCGAAATTCTGTCCCGATGCTTTCATCCCTTCATAGTAGAATGCCGTCCCGTCGTGCATGAGACGCAGCCCGTCCGGATTACCGCCCTGATACTGGTCGCCCATGAGTTCCAGGAGGACGCTTTCCGGTTCGGAAGCAAGCAGTCCTGCCACTCTGTCGTCTGCGGCCGGGTCTATGTTGCAGGTTATCTGGTCGGAGAAGGATTTGACATTGCCCCTGAGGTTGTACTTGCACCACCATGTTTCCCCGATTTTCACCACCGGAAGGCCCCAGTTGAGCCTGCTGACTGTGTATTCCTCCCTGTCAGACCCGTCCTCGTCCGAGATAACTACCTTTCCTTCCTGCACTCTGCCGTCCGCTCCGGGGTCATTGGGCTTCCAACCGCCCAGGAGTCTGTATTCCCTTGATGGGCCGCTGTCTCCGGCTTCGTCCGGGAGGACCGCCTTCATCCATTCCGCTTCACCGGAAGCGAATTCCACTGTCAGTATTCTCCCTTCCGGGAGGGACAGACGTGCGAGTTCTCCGTCCACATATCTGCCGAAATCACATTTTCCTTCTTCGTCCAGTTTCAGCAGTCCGCTGATTTTCACCGGATTGGGCTCGAATATCAGTACGATTCTACCTGTCAGGAGCCCGTCCTTTCGGATATTCAGGTACATCCTTTCACTTGCAGATCCCGGAAATCTCAGCGGGCTTCTGACCGATACTGAGGCAGCCGTTGTCAGTCCCGACCTGGATGCTGCCCCTACATTTATCTCCACTCCCCGCACCGAGCCTTCAGCAGAGACTTCCGCCCCGGGTTCCGCGAGCACCGAAAGGGTGAAGGATTCAGGAAGATGGGAGACGAATACGGTGTCCCTTCCTCTGTTCAGCGTGACCCCTTCCGGTATGACGGACGCCTCCGGATCTATGACTCCCTTCAGTTCCGCCTCCGAGCCTGTTGAACCACCGTCTTCCCAGTCTCCGTCTGAAACCGTCACGGCAATCCCGCCGCCGCTTCCGTACACATTCACTGTATAGATGTTGTTCCTGATGATGGTCCCTGGCAGGGTTGCCCTGAGTCTGTGCGTGCCTCCTCCGAATTCGGCCGTGACTTCCACAGCGGCGTCTGCGGCGGTCTGTTCAGCCATGTACATGAGCCTGCTTCTGCCGTATCCGGGTGGCGTGTCCGCAAAACTGCAGGAGAGCTCCGGCCTGGAAGCCTGTCCCGGGACGGAGATTTTCTCCGGCTGCATTACATATCCTTTGTCTGCGAGTCCTGTGACTTTCACTTCATTCACGACCACGTCCGTTTCCGCCACGTTCAAGTCGAGCCTGGCCACACTGCGTTTCATGGCCACTGAGGATCGGCTTCCGGGTACCGTGCTTCCGGTCATGAGTATCCCGGAGGCTGTCATCTCGTCCGTGCCGGCTGTGACGGCACGGAGGTCGTCTTCCGTGCTTTCGCCTGGCACCATCCTGTCCGGAAGCCCGGTGTTTGAGGCATTCGCGAATATGTACAGTATCCCGTCCAGGGACTCCGTGTGGAATGTGTATGCCCCGTCCTGTCCGGCTCGCTCCGGGTGTACTGTCTCCTGCAGTATCCCGCCGTCGAACCTCAGTGCGAATATGCCGTCCAGCCTGTCCTCTTCCCAGGCTTCCGGAGCCGACAGTTTGACCGTGGTGCTCCATGGACCGCCTGTCCCGTTTCCGGGAAGTTGCGCTTCCCGGGTGCAGCCGACGGATGCAGCCAGAGCGCAGATGCATGCGGTTGCGAGTTGCCGTATTTTTCCTGTTTTCATTTTCATTGTATGTAATTTGTTTGTTTTCAATAAATTCATTTGTATAGATGAGTGTTGTTCCTGCTGTCCAGGTAATCCGGGGAATCGACAGGCATTTCGGATATATGCGTGACATAAAAGTTGTTCATGAGCTGTTCTGCCCACGGGCCGTATGTGAATGAGCTTGAGTGGCTGTAGCCCATCACATGCCCGAGTTCATGGAACATGACGCTGCATGCGTATGCGGATGAGTAATGTTCAAGCCATCCGCCCTGATATGCCCCGAAGACATTCCCTCCTCCGAGTCCGAGGACTCCGTTCCCTGTATATACCAGGCCTACGTTCAGTGTCCTTTCCTGCCTCATCTGACTGAGGACTGTCTCCGCTGTCACCTTGTCGTCCTTCCCTCCGTTGCCGTACAGGATGTCTTCGTTCTCACGCAGGATCTTCTCGTGTTCGGGCATGTCTATCATGTATGTGAAATTCAGGAAGAGAGCCACTGCTTCCCGGCAGTGTACGGGCCTGATTCCCATCCAGTTGCCGGAAGGTCCTCCATCCGGTTCGTCGGGATTGCCCCCGTAGAGGGAGAACCTTATGTTCCATCCGTGCACTATCTTCTGCAGCTTTTCCCAGTACGGGTCTCCGGATTCTGTCCTGAATTCTATCCCTGCCAGGTCTGTTGTCTCGAGAGCGGGGATTTCCACTATCCGTCCTGTCTCGGAGCGGTAGGTCATTCCTTTTTCCGTGCACGGGAGTGTCTCGATGAAATCCGCGAAAGCAGGGATTCTGTCGAAATAGGCGATGTCCACATATTCCCCTCCGGTGGCCCCGAATCTTGCCCTCACCAGCACGTCTTCGAGTGCCCGTGGCGAGTAGAACCTCACACTCAGCTTCCCGCTGTCCGTGACAGATATCTGCAATGGTCTGGAAGTGTTGAAGTTGCGCTGAGTGTGGTCCGTGTATATGCTGTAGTGCTCATCGTCCTGCAGGATAGCCTTGTACCTTCCTTTCTCGTAGGCCGCGGCTGTTATGAACATGGTCCCTGTGCCGTCTTCCGGGTTTGAGGCATCTACCTCCACTGTGCTTATGCGGTTTTCCCGTACTGGTTCCAATGTGAACGAATAAACGTTTCTCGAATTACCGCCACGGTATGTCCTGCACACTACTTCTGCTTCACCGTACAGGGTTTCCTGCCGGACTGCAGGCGGAAAAAGGAACTCCTGCCTTTCCTGTGTGCCGAGGATGATGTCGTTCCCGAGGCTCTCTCCGGAGAACTGCCCGTCCCCTGAAAGCTCTGTCATGAATTTCGGGGCCCTCATTGTCACCGTGGCGGACTGTACGGCAGTCTCCACATACGGGTTCCGGTATCTGAACCTGAAGTCTGCCCGCCCGGTCATCCTTTGCAGGCTGATCGAGGACGGCATGTCAGCTGTTGCCTTGCCGTCCTGGACAGATACCTTGAACGGGGTCTTCGAATAGAAATATTCCGCTTCGAGCGGCCTGTCCAGGTCCTCCGGGAAAGCGAGCCATGTCTGTGATGTGCTGGCGATGCTGTATATCGTGACACTGTCCTTCTGCCAGTCTCCCTTGATCCCAAGTGTCAGGAGCTGGTATGAGCCAGGCACCAGGCCCTCCACATGTACTGTGGATGAAGACTTGTCGTACATGTATTTTATGTCCCCTGTCCTGTTGCCTTCCTCGTCTGCTACCATGATTTCCACCCTGTCGAAGGCCCCGGTCTCTCCGGTTTCTCCGTATGTTCCCTTGGATGAGGGATTCCCTTCATAATGACTGTGCAATAGCTTGACAGCCAGACCTTCTCCATGCGGGACGCCTTCTGTTGGCATCGTCCCTTCCCTTGTGCATGCCGCCAATGTCGCCATACATGCGGCCAATGCAAATATGTATTTCAGTTTCATAAAATTTCCTTATTCGTCTTTCCGGTATAAATTAACGTCAGTTCGACGAATTTATATTTAACAGTATTATCCTAAAAATCAATATTTTATCATTTATGACCGGGTTTCTTACAGAAATCCTGTCTGTCCACCCCCAGTCACCTATCGGTGACAGCCCCGGTGGGGCATGCGGCTCCGCTTCGCTCCGCCGGCACCTTCACTGCTTCGGTTTCCCTGCCGGAAACCTCGCTGACGTTCCGGTGCGGCCCTGTTGGGCCTTCCTATCTTAATCCCCAGTCACTTCGTGACAGCCCCTTGTTAAGGGGCGCCACCCCCTTCCTTCCCCCTCGCCGGGGGACCTGTCGCAGGCCACGGCCTGCTCCTTAATAGGTAATTCGATGTAATTTAATGAATTAAATTTATCGAATTCACGTTAAATTATCAAAACAGTTTCTAATTTTGCAGTGCAGATATAATACGGATTCCGCCCTCCGATTTTTCCGGCCGCAAAGATAGACCATCCGGAGAAGGGAAACCGTAACAATTGTTACACTCGGGCCATGCATTGCGATATTTGTGATATCCCTCTTTTCAAGGGAGGAGACAAAGAGTTGATAGAGAGGATTATGCACAATTCTCCCAGCCGTTATTCCACGTACAGGAAAGGAGACATTATAGCTGCGCAGGGGAGTGCCTGCCGGTCGCTTTATGTCCTGTGCGGGGGAAGTGTCTATGCCAGGATGGTCAGTGACGAGGGGAAGGAGTTCACTCTCGACACTCTTTATGCCCCTGAGGTCCTGGCCTCATCTTTTGTTTTCAGTTCAAAGGGAATCTTCCCGGTGACGATAATAGCGGGAAGTGACTGCGACATGTGGATAGTGAACAAGGAGAGTGTGTTCAATGTGATACGTGAGGATACCGCTGTCCTGAGGAACTACCTGACAGTCATTTCTGACCATAGTATGTTCTTGAGCCAGAGACTCAATGAATTTGCCCTCCAGACCTTGTCCTCACGTGTCCTGAGCTATGTGCAGAAGAACGGCGTGCTGCAGAACCTGCAGGAGACAGCGTTTATTCTCGGTGTCGCCCGCCCGTCGCTTTCCCGTACTGTCTCCCAGATGGTGAGCCAGGGTCTCCTTGTTAAGGACGCACTGGGCTACAGGCTCGCCCGCGGGTGATTCTGCACAGACTTACACCGTGCTTCCCGCTTCAGAAAAAAATACCCTCCGGAAGTCTTTTCCCGACTCCCGGAGGGTATGTCCCAGGCTTTGTTCAAGCCTCAGTTCCTATCTCTTGGCCAGAGAACCGTCAATGTAGAGCAGTCCTGCGGCTCCTGCCTTCTTTATCTTCTCGAGGATGGATGAAGCCGTAGCCTCTTCCTCAACCTGCTCCCTTACGAAACCCCAGAGGAAATCCTGTGTGGCCTTGTCCTTCTCTGCGGAAGCTACATCCACCAGCTCGTTGATGAGCTGCGATACGTGGCATTCATGCTCATAGACATGCTTGAACACCTCTTCTACGCTTCCCCATCCGTCAGGAACTACATCCACCATGCTGACTTTTGCTGTCCCGCCGCGTTTTGCAAGGTATCCGGCCAGTTCGACAGCGTGGTCTCTCTCTTCTTCTGACTGTTTCAGCATCCAGTGTGCGCATCCGTCCCATCCCTCTTTCTGGAGGTAGAATGACATCTGGAGATAAAGGTTTGATGACCAGAGTTCGGCTGTAATCTGGTCGTTGAAGGCTTTTTCAAGTTTTTCTGTAATCATGGTATTCTGTTTTTATAATGTCCTTGTCTTGCCGTCATTTTGACACAGCTTCCATCAAATGCAATATGGATGCCGGGCATTATCTGTCATGACATATTGTCATGGAATTATCCCAGGAATACCTGCTGTTAAAGGTTGTCTTTCTCGATGTCCTTGAAATAGCGGTAAGTATCCACTTTCAGTTCTCCTACTGCCAGTTCATCGCATACAATGATGCCGTGCTGGTGCGCCTGGAGGGCGGACAGTGTGCATGTGTGGCTGTATGAACCCTCGATGGCCTGGCGGAGTGCATGTGCCTTCTTGTGGCCGAAGGCGAGGATGAGCACTTCCTTGGCCGAGAGGACTGTGCCGACACCTACGGTGAGGGCGAGCTTCGGCACCTGGTCGATGTCATTGCCGAAGAAACGGGAGTTTACGACGCGTGTGTCGTATGTGAGGGTCTTGATCCTGGTGCGGGAAACCAGTGAGGAGAACGGCTCGTTGAATGCGAGGTGTCCGTCTTCCCCGACTCCTCCCATGAAGAGGTCTATCCCTCCGGCTGCCTTGATTCTCTCCTCATAGGACGCACATTCGGCCTCCAGGTCAGGGGCGTTGCCGTTGAGGATGTTGATGTTCTCCTTAGGGACATCGACATGGTCGAAGAAATGTCTTGCCATGAATGAGTGGTAACTTTCAGGATGAGACTCTGGAAGCCCTACGTATTCGTCCATGTTGAAAGTGATGACATTCTTGAAAGAGATTTCCCCTGCCTTGTTCATCCTTACGAGTTCGGCGTATGTGCCTTCTGGGGTGGAGCCTGTAGGGAGCCCCAGGACAAACGGCCTGTCAGTGACGGCTGCCTTTGCCTTGATCTTGTCTGCAATGTACCTTGCTGCCCATTCCGAGCCTTTCTGATACGAGTCTTCGATGATTAGTCTCATGTTTTCTATATTGTTAGGATATTGTCCTTGTTGGAATCACAGTTTGTCCGCAAATCTACAAATAATATTATGATTTTATCTTGTTTGCCATGAAAGGTGCCTGTTTTTTTTGAAAGCCGGAAATTTTCGTGACACAGATAACCGGTCTTCAATAGATATTAGGAGGATGCCCGAAAAATCCTTTCAGACATCCTCCCGTTGTGTTGTAATAACTAACCTTAAATTATGCTCATTCTTCCGGTGAACCGGCTTCGTCCGGCCAGAACGGGTTCTGGTAAAGATAGGCCGTGGCTACGTCGGTGTCCGGGGAAGAATATCTCATGTCGTTCACTCCGATAGGGCAGAGGTAATAGGCGTTGTGCCACCTGTATCCGTCATAGAGCTGGTTGTTGTTCTGCGTACGGCTCGTAGGGCGAAGGTACTGGTGCTCCGGTGATGACAACGTCGCATCTGTCTCTTCGTTCGCCTTGATCTCCCTGAGGAATGTGGTGACTTCCTCTCCGGTTTCATCGTCTATGTATCGGTAGGCAGGGGCTTGTTCTCCCATGTCGTTCTGAGTTATGATGATGTTTCCGTCTCCGAGTTCTTTGGTTTCAGGCGTGGTGGTTCCGTCAGGATTTTCAATTTCCTTGGTCTCGTACTGTCTCTCCCAATATTTTCCGTCCCATTCATACAGGTATGAGTTCTTGAATTCGGACTCTTCTCCCCAGAAGTTGACACCTTCAGGGATGAACCTTGTGGCACCTCCTATCATCTGGTCAAAAGATCTCCACCTGATAAGGTCGGAGTAGCGCAGTCCTTCTCCGAAGAGCTCGTTCATCCTTTCACGACGGATGTTGTAGAGCGTCATGTTCTGGAGTTTCTGTCCGCCTGAATACGATCCGAGATCTTCCTCCTGGCTGATATCTGTCTGGTCTATGCTTGTCTGTATGCTGCCAGGATCGAAGCCGGCGCGGGTACGTATCTGTTCCCAATATCCTTGCGAGATTCCGTCTATATTCCCGTCTTCCTCGCAGTCTGCCTCCATGTAGTTCAACATCGCCTCTACACTGCGGAACATCGGAGCTCCGGTCTGTCCCTGTCCTTCGTCATTTACGGTCTGCGAAGAATCGTAGGTGAAATATTTACGTGACTGGTATCCTGTTATGGCGCGGATCTGGGTCTCGGAAGTCAGGATGTCAGGGTGGAAGAACTTTGAGCCGACGATACGGTTCGAAGCCGGGTCTGATACCATTACGGAGCTTTCTGTCCACAGGAAGAGCTGGAGTCTTTCATCCCTGCCTTCCACGACCTTGTCAAGTGAGGTGTCATCATAGGCTCCCCTGTATATAGGTGTACCGTCTTTCCTGAGGAATGACTCCACGAACTGTCGGGTGAAGCCATCGTTGCAGCCCACCATGGCACGGTAGCCTACCCTGTGCAGAATGCTTCTTGCCACACTGTATTCCCTCCACATGAGGACTTCATTGACCCCTGACAGATCATTCTGTCCGAACATTTCGAAATAAGGATTCCAATTTGAGAATGTCCCTATTTCAGGGTTGATCCTGTGGCTGTTCGTTGTAAGGTCAGTATAGTCAGCGACTTCTTTTGCGGCAGTCTTGGCCTGGTCCAGAAAGAAGGAGATTTCTTCATTGATGTTGAATGATTTGCCCTGGTTCCACGACATGCTCGCACCTGGCCAGTTGGCATCGCCCGGCACTCGTCCTGAACCCTGATGGTATTTTTCGAACGTTCCTTCAAACAGGGCTACCCTTGACTTGAAAAGCTGGGCTACCTGCTTGTTTACCCTGCGGCCCTGGAATACCAGAGCGTCATTCCTGTTCTGGAGAAGGCTTATGGCATTGTCCAGATCCTGCAGGATAAACCGTGCCACTTCGTTTCTTGGCATTCGCTTGCTTGCTTCCACGATTTCATTCTGGTCGTCAGGAAGGACGGTCGTGATGATAGGGAAGTCCCCGTACTGCACGAGCGCATTGTAATAGGTTACAGCGCGCAGGAAGTACATCTCTCCGAGATAATGGTTTACAGAAGGCATTTCCGATGCATCGTATTCTCCTGCATCGATATTGTTCTGAACCTGCTCGAAGAAGTAGTTGCATATACGGATTCTGGAGAAGTAAGTGCCTTGAAGCGCTTTGCCGGAGCCTACAAGCCACTGTCCTGTGTCACCGAAATATGACTGGCTTCCGGTACCTACGATAAAGATGTCGGTATTGTTGTCCAGCTGGCTCATTCCGGTGTCGTATCCTCCGTTATGGTACATTCTGGCCGAGTTTCCCATGTTGTAAGGGTGCAGGAGCAGCTGTGTATAGTAGTTGTTGAGGTAGTTCGCTACCTGATCCGGTGTCTTGAAGTAGCCCTCCGGGGTAATCTGGCTGACAGGCTGCAGCTCAAGCCAGCTGTTGCATCCGGTAAATGCAGCCGGTGCAGTACCTATCAGGGCAAGGAGCAGAATGGATTTTATATTGAGTTTCATGATTGTAGTCAGTATTAGAAGTTAAGTGATAATCCGACTGCAAGCGTGCGCTGGAGTGGGTAGGTCTTTCCCGATGTGCCGTATGAGTCGTATGATCCGAATGCCTCCGGGTCGAAAATGGATGAAAGTCCGCTTATTGTGAAAGCATTGTCGCAGGACAGGTAGACTCTGCAGGCTGAGAGACCTATTTTCGATGTCCATTTCTCCGGAAGGGTATATCCGAGCTGGATGTTCTTGCAGCGCAGGAATGCTGCACTCTGAAGGTACCTTGTCTGGATGTACAGGTTTTTCTGGTCGCTGAATATAGGTCTCGGATAGTATGCGTCCGGATTGTCCACGGACCAGTAGTCGAGATGCTCCTCGAATCCTGCAGCCTGCCACAGACCTTGGCCTGAAGCTCCCCAGAAATATGTGTCGCCAGGACCGAACGCCCAGTCGCGCTTGGCCACGCCCTGGAAGAATATGGAGAAGTCAATGCCTTTCCATTCGAGGCCGAAGTTGAGACCGAAGCGGAAACGAGGCGTGTTGTTACCGATGATCCTCCTGTCGCCATGGTCTTCAAGCGTGTTGGCTCCCTGGCTCACCTCTCCGTCGCCGTCAAGGTCGCGGTACATGATGTCACCGGCAGACCAGTTGGATCCCCAGGTAGGTCTGTTGCCGGCCTCAAGCCATGAATTCATCTGCTCCTGCGTCTGGGCTATGCCTTCGGTCTCGTATCCCCAGATTTCGCCGATTTCCTGCCCGGAGTAGTATGCGGCGTTGAGGTCGCCTGATTCGTTAGGGTATGAAAGGATGAACTGTCTTGCATCAGAGAGATTGAACTTGACACTGTAGTTGAAGTCTCCCGCCTTGTCTCTCCATCCGAGTTCGATTTCCCATCCTCTTGAGCGCATGTCGCAGTTGTTGATCTGAGGCGCGTTGGTACCGAGTGCGGATCCGAGAGTAGGTGCGGGACCTATCATGTCGCGCGTTGTCCTGTTGAACCAGTCAAATGTACCTGTGAAGCGGTCGTTGAACATTGACCAGTCGAATCCCACATCCCATGTTTCGATTGTTTCCCATGTCAGGAGGTCGCTGACGATACCCGGCATTGTGGCCCAGTTGGTCTGGTCTCCGTTGATTATCCAGTCGTTGGTGCCGCTGCCGAGACCCTGTTCCTGATAGAACGGATACCAGTCAGTGAATGAGTTGTACTGTGAGCTGGTGTTGCCGAGCTGTCCCCATGAGAGACGGAGCTTAAGCATGCTGATCTTGTGCGACACCGGCTCGAAGAACCCTTCCCTTGCGATGTTCCATCCGGCAGAGAATGAAGGGAACCAGGCCCACCTTTTATCTCCGATGAATCTGGATGACCCGTCATAGCGGATATTGGCCTCGAAAAGGTATCTCCCGTCATAGTCGTAGTTCAACCTTGCGAAGTATCCCGCCACTGCACGGTGCCAGTAGCTGTCTCCTGTCAGGAAAGTCTGCTGGGCTTGGCTGAGATACGGGTAGTCGTTGGAGGTGAGGTTCTCTCCCGAGCCCCAAAGATTGTCCTGGGAGTATTTTTCGAAGTTGAGTCCTGCCATGATCTTCGCGTTGTGCTTGCCGAAGTTGCGTGTATAATCGGTATAGATATTCACGGTGTAGTAGTCCTGCCTGAAGCGGTTGTCATACACGTATGTCTGTGTCCCGTAGCCTGAATCCTTCAGATAAGGCTGGTTGTCACCGTCGTACGCATATACCGGGAATCTGGATGTGGTGCTTTTTGTATTGGTGATTCCGAGGGAGCCTTCCAGATATATCTTCCAGTCTTTTACAGGCTCGATTGTGACTTTAAGCTGCTGGACATAGTTGTCTTCGTATTCATGATATTCACCTCCTTCCTCGAGCTCGGCGATTTCCATCCCGTCTGCCCAGTGGCCGTTAGGGTCTACTGGATAACAGGTCGGCCAGCGACGGGCTATGTTGTGGAAGAACAGTCCGGTAAGGTACTGAGGTTTCTCGTAGTTTTTGCGGGTCCACCTGTTGAGATAGTCCACCCGGATCCATTTTGCGAGCTGGGCCCCGAGTTTTACATTGGTGGTATAGCGGTTGAGTTCATCATGGCCGTGGCGAATAAGGCCGTTCTGGAGGAGGTAGCTGCCGCTGATCAGGTAGTTGAACTTGTCCGTGCCGCCGCTGACACTTATGTTATGCTGGGTGGAAGGGACATTCTTGTTGTAGAATTCGTCAAACCAGTTGGTGTTTGCAAACGAACTGCCGTACTGTCCCCATCTGTTCTGGTTGTTCAGATAGGCTCCATAGTATTCCGGCGTTGAAGGGTCTGTATACATGCCGGCCTGGAAGTTCTGTATCTTCTGCAGCGTCTCTGCATTGAACTGTGCTCCTCCGTCCACATTGCGCTGTGCCTCATTCCAGTAAAGCGCGAATGAATATGAGTCAAGCATCTTCGGGACCTGCGTCGCGGTGCTGAAGCGGACATCTCCGGAATACGATACGCGTACCTTCCCTTCTTTTCCGCTCTTGGTTGTGACGAGTATCACGCCGAAAGCAGCACGTGCTCCGTAAATTGATGCGGATGCCGCGTCCTTAAGGACAGATATGCTCTCGATATCGTTGGGGTTAATCATGTTCAGGTCGCCTTCGATACCGTCAATGAGGATAAGCGGATTGTCGCTGGAAGAAATGGAACCGGTACCGCGGATGTTGATGCTCATTGATGAGTTGAGGTCACCTCCGTTGGTGCTGGTGCTGATGTTGAGTCCGGGGATGGCACCCTGGAGGGCCTGGGTGACGTTGGCGACAGGACGGGCTTCTATGACATCACTGTTCACCATGCTGACGGCTCCGGTCACATTTGTCTTTTTCTGTGTGCCGTATCCGACTACCACAGTCTCCTCGATCATCTGGGTGTCGAATTCGAGAATGGCATTTACCGGATTACCGTCATAGTTGACAAGCTGGTCTTTATATCCGAGACACTGGATAAGTAGAACATTGCCGGCTTCAGCTTCTGGAAGGGAGAATGAGCCGTCAACATCCGTTATGGCTCCTGTCATTGTGCCCTGTATCAGCACGGACGCTCCGATTACAGGATTTCCGTCGGTGTCCTTTATGACACCTTTACAGATTTGGTTCTGCTGCATTATGCTTGTCCCGGCAGAAGCGGAAACGGTCTCTGCGGAAAAAGCATTCCCGCCCGGGATAAGCAGCGCCATCAATAGAAGAAACTGATGGGGGGGGGTAATGTGTTTCATAAAAACGGATAGTTAGTGGTTGTTATAGAGTAGGAAAGCACACTTCATGCTTTCTGGTTTTCATCGGCTTCGCCGGTTTTGGTTACAGTTTTCACGTTTAAACCGCAAATTTATCTGAATTTTTTTAAAATTACAAAGGTTTCAATGAATTTTTCCAGTTCACCGTCTGTTCCCGGGATTCCGTCCAGGTACGTTGTCCGGATTCTGCGGCCCACACTTGCCCGTATGCATGATTATTCCAGGCTGGAATAGGGACATGGCGCAGTACTTGCAGCAAACATGCGGCTCTATTTGGAAATTATATCTATATTTGCCCGATTAAAAGACAAAATATGAAAGGCTCGAAAATTCTCAGAGAGACTTACAGCAGCCTTGGGAAAGGCTCACAGTATTTCGTATTCAAGGTAAAGAAGCTGAGCTGGAAACAGTGGCTCGCATCTTTTTTGGCAATAGCCGTCATTGCGGGGCTGGTGATATGGTTCACACGTCCTGAGCCGGTGGAAGAGGTCCTTCCTGTAGTCAGCACGGAGACAGTGACAACGCAGGATGTCATGATATACGGCGAATATCCGGGCAATGTACGCGCTCAGCAGTTTGTGGAAATCCGTGCCCGTGTCGAGGGATATCTTGAACAAATGCTTTTCGAAGAAGGAACATACGTAAAGAAGGATCAGGTACTTTTCATCATAGACCCGCGTCAGTACAAGGCTCAGGTGGAAAGGGCCAAAGCCCTTCTTGAGAAGAATAAGGCTCTGGTGGTCAAGGCCAAGAGGGACTATGACCGTACCAAGCCCCTGTATGACAAAAGTGCCGCCAGCCAGGTCGATCTGGACAACGCCCTTGCCGCCTACGAAAGCGCGGTGGCCGAGGTGCAGATGAGCGAGGCTGATCTCAAGCAGGATGAACTTGCCCTCAGCTATACTACAGTCCGTTCGCCGATCAGCGGATATATCAGTGAAAGGCACGTGGACCTCGGTACCCTTGTAGGTCCTGGAGGCCAGTCTCTCCTGGCGACAGTGGTGAAAAGCGACACTGTCCTGGTGGAGTTCAAGATGACAGACCTTGATTACCAGAAGAGTAAGGCCAGGAATGTGAACATCGGACAGAAGGACTCGTTGAGGAACTGGGACCCGTATGTGACCATTACTCTGGCTGACAAGTCCGTGTATAAATACAAGGGTCTGGTGGATTTCGCCGACCCGCAGGTGGATTCCAAGTCCGGGACATTCTCCGTCAGGGCCGAGATCCCGAATCCTGACAGGGAACTTCTGCCTGGCCAGTTCACTAACGTGACCCTCCTTCTCGATGTGCGTGAAAATGCAGTCGCCGTTCCTACGAAAGCTCTGATGATAGAGAAGAGCGGGGCCTACATTTTTGTCCTGAGGAATGACGGGGTGGCAGAGAAGCGTTTCGTGGAGACGGGCCCGGAGGTCGGGAACAAGACCGTGATCGAGCGCGGTCTTCTCCCTGGCGAGCAGATTGTGGTGGAAGGGTACCACAAGCTCAACCACGGACAGAAGGCCATCAGGGCCAACTGATCTGTCCAGGCAGTGATTTTTACCAGAACAAAGGAACTGAACAGGGAATTTTATGAAATCTGATTTCTTTATAGACAGGCCCGTGTTCTCGACGGTGATTTCCGTCATCATCGTGCTTGTCGGCCTCATAGGATTGACTATGCTTCCGGTGGACCAGTATCCGCCGATCGTGCCTCCTGTGGTGAAAGTCTCCGCATCGTATCCAGGTGCGAGCGCCCAGACGGTAGCCCAGGCTGTGGCCACACCTATAGAGCAGGAGCTCAACGGTACTCCTGGTATGCTGTACATGGAGTCCACCAACACCAACTCGGGAAGTTTCTCCGCCACCATCACGTTTGACATAACCAGCAATCCGGACCTTGCCGCGGTCGAGGTCCAGAACAGGGTGAAGCTCGCCGAGTCGAGGCTTCCTGCCGAGGTGGTGCAGAACGGTATATCGGTGGAAAAGGAGTCGGCCAGCAGGCTGATGACCATCACCGTACTTTCGGACGACCCGAAGTTTGACGAGATTTATCTCAGCAACTATACCACACTCAATGTCCTTGACATGCTCAGACGAGTTCCTGGTGTCGGAGGTGTCTCCAATGTGGGAAGCCGCTATTATGCCATGCAGATATGGCTGCAGCCGGACAAGCTGGCGAGCTTCGGCCTCACGGTAAAGGACCTTCAGAACGCATTGAAGGACCAGAACAGGGAATCCGCCGCAGGTGTGCTCGGGCAGCAGCCGATAAGTGATGTGGATGTCACCATCCCGATAACGGCAACCGGCAGGCTTTCTTCTGTCAATGAGTTCGAGAACATAGTGGTACGAGCCGGTCAGGACGGCTCCATAATAAGGATAAAGGATGTGGCCAGAGTGTCGCTCGAGGCCCAGTCATACAATACCGAGAGCGGTATCAACGGAGGGAATGCCGCTGTGATGAATGTATTCCTTCTCCCTGGGGCCAATGCAATGGAGGTCGCCGACAACATAAGGGCCACAATGGAGGAGATCAGCAAGAGTTTCCCTGAGGGGATGACATATGACATCCCGTTCGATGTGACTACATACATATCCGAGTCCATACACCATGTGTACAAGACTCTCTTCGAGGCGCTTTTCCTGGTGATACTGGTGGTTTTCCTGTCTCTACAGAGCTGGAGGGCCACGCTTATCCCGGCCATAGCGGTGCCTATTTCCCTTGTGGGTACTTTCGGTGTCATGCTCATATTCGGCTTCTCGCTCAACATGATGACTCTGCTGGGACTGATCCTGGCGATAGGTATCGTGGTGGATGATGCCATTGTGGTCGTTGAGAATGTGGACCGTATCATGGAAGAGGAGCATCTTTCCCCGTACGAGGCTACCAAGAAGGCCATGAGCGGGATAGGCGGGGCGCTTATCGCCATGTCCCTTGTACTGTGTGCTGTGTTCGTGCCTGTCAGTTTCCTGTCCGGGATAACGGGGCAGCTGTTCCGTCAGTTCACTGTCACTATCGCGGTTTCGGTCATAATTTCCACGATTGTCGCCCTGACGCTCAGTCCGGTGATGTGCTCGCTGTTCCTCAAGCCGCAGGAGCCCGGAAAGAAAAAAAACATTGTATTCAGAAAGATAAACGAAGGTCTCGAAAAGGGCAATTCCTTCTATGCAAGGATCATCCGTGCAAGCCTGAGGCACAGCCGGAGGATGTTTGCGTTTTTCGGGATAGCCGTCATCGGAATATGGGTGATGGGGAAGATAGTCCCTACCAGCTTTATTCCGAAAGAGGACCAGGGCTATTTCACTGTGGAGCTGGAGCTCCCGGTGGGTGCCACGCTTGAGCGTACCCGTGAAGTCACGGACAGGGCAATGGCATTCCTGCTCAGGCAGCACGACATACAGTATGTCCTGAATGTCACCGGATCGAGCCCGAGACTCGGTACGAGCCAGGGTAACAGCACTCTGACCGTGATAATGAAGCCATGGGACGAGAGGAAGGAGACAGACATAGAGAAGACCATGCAGCTTATAAGGGATTCCCTGTCCATGTATCCTGAAAGCAAGGTGTATATCAGCACTCCTGCCGTGATACCAGGTCTGGGTACATCAGGAGGTTTCTCGATGGTCCTCGAGGCGAGGGGAGACGTGTCCTACGAACAGCTGCAGGAGGCTTCGGACACCCTCATGTACTATGCTTCCCAGAGGAAGGAGCTCACTGGACTTTCTTCCGGTCTGCAGAGGGACATACCGCAGCTTTTCTTCGATGCTGACAGGGACAAGATACAGCTTCTCGGGGTGCCGCTGTCCGATGTCTTCTCCACGCTCAAGACTTTCACTGGCTCACAATATGTGAACGACTTCAACATGTTCAACCGTGTTTACCGCGTGTATATACAGGCTGAAGAACCGTACAGGGCACACAAGAACAACCTTGACCTGTTTTTCGTGAGAAGCTCCAACGGGGCTATGGTCCCTGTCACTGCCCTCGGTACTACCGAGTACACCACTGGGCCAGGTACTATCAAACGTTTCAACATGTATTATTCCGCCGCTATCAACGGCGAGCCTGCCCACGGGACCAGTTCCGGTCAGGCCATGGAGATTCTCGAAGACATTGTGGACGAGCATCTTCCTGACAACATCGGCATAGAATGGAGCGGCCTGTCCTACCAGGAGAAGAAGGCGGGCGGACAGACAGGGATCGTGCTCGGTCTGGCTCTCCTGTTCGTGTTCCTCGTGCTTGCCGCACAGTATGAGAGCTGGTCTGTCCCTATCGCGGTCATCCTCTCGCTTCCTATAGCCATTTTCGGGGCTTATGTGGGAGTGGGGATACTCGGGATGGAAAGCAACATCTATTTCCAGATCGGGCTCGTTATGCTTGTGGGACTTGTGGCCAAGAATGCCATCCTGATTGTGGAGTTCGCCAAGGAGGAAGTGGAGAAGGGAAAGACCCTCGAGGAAGCTGCTGTCACGGCTTTCCATCTGAGGTTCAGGCCTATTATGATGACCTCCCTGGCCTTCATCCTGGGAATGATTCCGCTCGTATTTGCTACCGGACCAGGCTCGGAAAGCCGTCAGAACATCGGTACAGGAGTCTTCTGCGGCATGATAGTGGCCATACTCGTGGGAATAATCTTCGTGCCATTCTTCTTTGTGTGGATATATAAGATGAAAAACAAGTTTGCAGCGAGGAAACGCAGGAAAAACCGGCTTACCGGGACCGGAGGCGCGGCTGTGGCGGCCCTGGTAATGATTACAGGACTTTCAGCCACTTCATGCTCTCCGTCCAAGTACTGCGCACGTCCGGAACTGGACATACCTCAGCAGTACATGGAGACATCGGGGCAGGATACAGTGACCCTTGCTGACATGGAGTGGTGGAAGATCTATGCGGATTCTACACTTCAGACCCTTATCTCTGATGCCCTCGAATACAACAAGGACATGCTCATAGCCGCCGAGCGCGTAAGGGAGCTCGAATACCGCTACAGGATACAGAAATCCAACCTGTGGCCTTCCATTTCGGCCAGGGCCTATGCCAACAATGAATACAACAATTATGGCGGGAACGCTTCCAGTCCCAACGACCCTGAACTCGGTCCAAAGCTGTCTCTGAGCTGGGAAATAGACCTCTGGGGGCATCTCCGCTGGGCCACCAAGGAAAGGCTTGCCGAATATTTCTCGAGCGTGGAGGCCCGCAGGGCGTTGAAAATGACTCTTGTGGCTGATGTGGCAATGGCATATTACGAGCTCCTGGCATTGGACAACGAACTGAACATCGTACGCAGGACGCTTGGTACCAGGCAGAACGGGGTAAATACCGCCAAACTGAGATTTGAAGGAGGTCTTACTTCAGAAGTTCCTTACCAGCAGTCACTTGTGGAACTTGCGACGACAGCTTCCATTGTCCCGGACCTGGAAAGGCAGGTGGCTGAGAAGGAAAGCGAGCTGGCCTTCCTGACCGGTTCATATCCAAAGAGGATAGACAGGGGTAGGGCCCTGCTGGAGCTTTCCTACAACAGTGAGGTTCCTGTCGGTGTCCCTTCGCAGCTCCTCCAGCGGCGACCCGACATCAGGCAGTCTTATCAGGACCTCCTCGCCGCCGAGGCTGCTGTAGGTGTGGCGCAGGCAGAACGTTTCCCTACGTTCACCATAGACCTTACAGGAGGTCTTGAAAGCAACTCCTTCCTTGACATCCTGAAATCCCCGTTCTACTTCGCCGCGGCTTCATTCGCCTCGCCGGTGTTCCAGTTCGGGCGGAAAAAGGCCCAGTTCCAGGCGGCTGTAGCACAGTATAACCAAGCCAGGTATGAATACGAGAAAACTGTTATGCAGGCATTCCGCGAGGTTTATGACGCATCTGTGAACTTCGCCACCGCGAGGAAGAATACAGAGTTGAAGTTCGATCTTCAGGAGGCTTCGAGGAAATACGTGTCCCTTACACAGAGCCTGTACATAAACGGGACTATCAACTATCTTGACCTTCTGGATGCGCAGAGGGCATATTTCGGAGCCCAGGTGGAGCTGAGTAATGCTATCATGAGCGAGCATCTTGCCCTGGTGGACCTTTACAAAGCTCTTGGAGGCGGGTGGTAGGTATGTTTTCCGTACCTTTCCGGATGCCGGACGACCTCCCGGTTGCCGGAAAAAATGGAGCGGTCCATTTCATCGTAACCAAATTATGAGTAGATTTACCGAAAATTCTTGAAAATGGACCTTGAAACTGCCCATAAGGCTCATCCGTGGCACGGGATCAGTCTTGGAGAAAACGCTCCTGACGAAGTCACAGCCTTCATAGAAATAGTGCCGACCGATACTGTGAAATACGAAGTGGACAAGGAATCCGGGTATCTGTCACTGGACCGTCCGCAGAAATTCTCCAATATAGTGCCGTCCCTGTACGGATTCCTTCCGAGAACATACTGCAGCACGAAGATGGCCGAACTGACCAACAAGGTGCTTGCCCGTTACGACGTTGAGGGAGACGGGGACCCGCTTGACATCTGCGTGCTTACCGAGAAGGATGTGACCCACGGGGATATCATCGTGAAGGCCCACCCAATCGGTGGACTGAGGCTTCTGGACCACAACCAGGCGGATGACAAGATAATAGCTGTCCTGAAGAATGACGCTGTCTATGGGGCATATACCGACATAGACCAGCTCCCCAAGGACATCATCCGCCGGCTTGTGCATTATTTCACCACGTACAAGGACATTCCCGGGGACAACACCAAGAGGATGGTGTTCATAAACATATACGGACCTGACGAGGCCAAGGATGTTATCCGTAGGTCAATGGCTGACTATCAGGACTATATTTCCACCCATTAGCGATCCGCTCATGGAAATACAAGCAGTATCAGCTGCGCGGTGATCACCCGCAGGAATATCGCGAGAGGATATACGGTTGCGTATGCCACAGAAGGCTCGTCTCCTTTCACTGTAGTGTTGGCATAGTTCAGGGCCATCGGGTTGGCCATGCACCCGCAGAGCATACCGACATTGTGGGCATAGTCCACCTTGAAGAACTTCCCGGCAATCGTCCCTATTATCATTACCGGGACAAGGGCCATGGCGAAGCCGAGCACTACCCAGAGAAGCCCCTCCCGGCAGAATACTGTCTCGAAGAAATGCTCTCCTGAAGCCAGCCCCAGTCCTGCCAGGTATGTCGTTATCCCGAACTGGCGCATCATCAGGTTGGCACTCTGGGTCGTGTATGTCGTGAGGTGGAATCTGGGACCGAACGCCCCTATGAGGATTCCCACTATTATCGGCCCGCCGGCAAGTCCCAGTTTGATAGGCATGCTCATTCCCGGTATCATAATGGGTATGGACCCGAGCAGAAGTCCGAGGGTCAGTCCGATGAATATGGCTATGAGGTTCGGGTTGTCGAGTTCCTTGGCCTCGTTCCCGAGAATCTTGCCGCAGTTGTCGATGGCTTTTGCCTCTCCGACGATTGTGAGCTTGTCACCTGTCTGAAGCCTGAGGGAAGGGGACGCCACGAGGTTTATTCCGGCCCTGTTCACACGTGTGATGTTTATGCCGTACGCGTTCCTGAGCCTGAGCGAACCGAGCTTGACGCCATCCATTTTCACGTTCGTCACCAGCACATGCTTTGATACCAGCAGGCTGTCTATGGCGTTCCAGTCTATGTCCGGCCTGTTCCAGTCAGTGTCCTCCTGCTCTCCGAATATGGTCTTTATACTGTCCACGTCCCCTTTCCCGGATATTATGAGAAGGTGGTCGTTTTTCCGTATCTTTGTCTCAGAGGTAGGGATGCTGACCTTCCCGTCATGCCATGACCTTGAAATCACGAAATGCATGTCCAGAGGATGCATGATCTCCTTGATGGTCTTGCCGAACACTGCCGGGTTGCTGACGTGGTATTCTCCCACATAGGTCTTGTCCATGGCCTCATGTGCTGGCTTGCCAAGGTCCCTGGCGAACATCTTCCTGAGGAATATTATGGCCACTATCATGCCCACTACACCGAGTGGGTATGCCACGGCGCATGCAAGTGCCATTCTCGCCACTCCTTCACTGTCTTCCGGGCGTATCTGGAGGAGAGCCTGCTGGGCGGCTCCGAGCATCGGAGTGTTGGTGACCGCCCCGGACAGCAGTCCCATCATGTCAGACAGGGGCGCCTTCAGAGTCCAGTGCAGCACAAGTGTCACTGTCAGACCCAGAAACACGAGTGAAAGTGAAAGCAGGTTAAGCTTGACGCCGCCTTTCTTGAGTGATGAGAAAAAACCGGGTCCCACTTGCAGTCCGAGCGTATATACGAATATTATGAGCCCGAAATTCTGGGCGAAATCCAGCATGTCCTTGTTGAGGCGCAATCCGAAGTGCCCGGCGAGAATTCCCGTGAAGAAGACAAATGTCACCCCGAGGGATATCCCGAAAAACTTCAGTTTCCCGAGGTACAGCCCGATTGCGCAGACAATGGAAAGCACTATGACAGCCTGTATGACTGTAGGTTCAAATAAAATTTCCTTCAAAAAATCCATGCCGTGATCTGTTGTTTGTGAATAGGGTCAATACAGGATCAGCCCGAGTAGGCCGCCTGCCACAATGGTCAGGATAGGGTTGGCCTTCCACCACCATGATGCGGCGAATGCGGCGGCGAAAAGCACCCAGCTCTTCCAGTCAGGGAAATTCTCCGGAGTGATGAGGATAACTGCCGCCGCTCCGATGAGTCCCGCTACGGCCGGCTTTAGCCCGGAGAGCACCCCGTCGAGGATGCGGTTGTTCTGGAACTTGTTGTACATCTTGCAGATGCCCAGCACCAGGATGAAAGATGGCAACACGACTGCCGCAGATGCCGTGAATGATCCCAGGATGCACACGAATTCAGGGGCTCCGGACTGCTCCAGGACACTGTAGCCGATGTATGTCGCGCTGTTTATCCCGATCGGCCCGGGGGTCATCTGGGATATGGCTACTATGTCAGTGAAAGTCTGCTCGTCTATCCAACCGTGGACGGAGACCACCTGCGCCTGGATCAGCGACAGCATGGCATATCCTCCTCCGATGGTGAAAAGGCCGATAAGGAAAAAAGTGGTGAACAGCTGGATGAATATCATTTTTCTCCCTCCTTCTTTCTGCTGTCCCTGTATTTTACAATAGAGTATGACACCACAATGGTCACTATAAGTATATATATGGGTGAGACATTGAGGAAGGCTACCAGGAGGATGGTGACGGCGGATATGCCCCACATCCACCATCTTTTGTTGGCCTGCCTTGCCATCTGGAGCATGGGCACAGCAATCAGGGCCACCACTACTGGACGTATCCCCTTGAATATGCTCACCACCACCGGATGGTCCTGGAATCCTGAGAAGACCATGGCAATCGCAAGGATGATCAGGAATGGCGGCGTCACGCTTCCGAGCGTAGCCACTATGCTGCCTTTCGTTCCTTTGAGACGGTATCCCACGAAAATGGAGATGTTCACGGCCAGAAGACCGGGAGCCGACTGAGACAGGGCGACGATGTCCGGGAAATCCTTTTCCTCCATCCATCCCTTTTTCACGATCTCTGACCTTACAAGAGGAAGCATGGCATAGCCTCCACCGAACGTGAAGGCCCCTATTTTGGCAAAAGTGCTGAAAATCTGAAGGTAAGATGCCATTGCCCGAGATAATTCTTCCTTTAATTATGATTTACGGATGCAAAGGTGGGAAAAATATTTGAAAAAAAACGCGAAAAAATTTGGAGAGTTGAAAAAAGTCCGTATCTTTGCAGCCCGTTTGAGAAATAACGGTAGTTGTTTGACAATATTGAAAGACAAAGTACATAAGTACCTATACAATGAGAGAGCGTTAATTCTTACAGGTAAGAATTTAAGAATCAATGGAAAGCTAGGAAAATACTTAATTATACAAAGAAGAGTTTGATCCTGGCTCAGGATGAACGC
>JADILZ010000029.1 GCA_017695065.1 Candidatus Cryptobacteroides excrementipullorum | reverse complement strand
ATTGTAGTACCTTTGTAGTGGCTTGTGCGAACGAGCCAAGCAATGTGGAAAGATGGGAACATCGAACCATCAATAAAGTACCGAAAAGAGGGAAAATACCCTCTACCACCGCTCTTTGAGTGTTAAGAAATTATAAAAAGGTTAAATCTTCACCTTTTAGAATGTACCCCTAAAGGTTATGCCCATATTTCTGACTTATAACTCACAAAATATTGAGTAATAACTGGTTGCAAATACAGCAGCTGAAAAAGCAGATATAAATGAATTTGGCAATATAATTTATGATAATAATCTGACTATCTGTACTGATTACAATACAGGTAGTCAGATTGTCAAATTGTTGATAGAGCGCTGAAATGTGAATTTAAATCATCGTTTAATTAAATGTTTATTGGATTGGCATTTGATGTTTAACGAGCAGTTTTTTATTAATCTTCTCGTATACATGCCTTGAAATATTCCATATTGCTAACCCAATTCTGGATGGCAGTACGGCTCGTTCCATTCAGCAATTTGCCTTCCTGCCATTTCAGGTCAGGGTATGTTTCCCGTAATTTTCTTATACTGTTGCTGCTGTTTTTTATATTATAGTTCTGAATCATTCTCCTTGTCGTGTTCTGATCGGAGTGGAAGAGCCTGTTATAGCAGGATCCCTCGACTGAACTTGTGATTACTCATGTGGGTACTTTACAGATAACAATTTTTTCTTTGATTATAAACTCTTGCCCAACCGGTAGGCCTGCTGCGGGTAATCCGTATTCCTCACGCTGCCGGCGGTCCAGACGCCTGCGGCGACTACTTCACCCACGCTGATCCAGCCTAAGTAGTCCAGCAGCGTGCGGTAGTGGACGAGCATCGGCTCGGCTTCCTTGGCGGCTGTGTTGGCGTATGTCATCAGGAAGGCGGCTTTTTTTTGATGCTCCCTTTATCTGCCCGTTGATGGCGTAGAAGCGGTCTATCACCCGTTTCATCTGCGCCGAGATGCCGAAGTAATACATCGGCGTGGCGAAGACCACCATGTCCGACTCGATCAGTTTCGGACGGAGTTCGAGGAAATCGTCGTTGAATATGCATGTCCCGTTCATGCCGCAACGGTTGCAGGCACGGCATGGCTCGACATGCTTGAATGCGCAGTCGAAACGGTATATCTCATGTCCTTTTTCCTGCGCCCCCTTTATGAACTGCTCCGCAAGATAAGCGGAGTTCCCCTTGGCTCTGAGGCTCCCGGTCAATACTGTTATCTTCATTTTCCCTGTTTTTGATTCGTCGTTGCCTATATGGTTGAAAGCCTGCGCCAGCCCTGTCCCGGTCATGGCTGTGCCCAAGGCTCCAGTGCCGACTTCTTCAAAAAATCGCGTCTCTCCATAATGTCCGCCAACTATTTCGATACCGTCTTTACTTTCCGTATTCTTTTCCGAAACCGGTGCATTTGCCGATGGTCTCACCGGTACGCAGATAGGTGTAGTTCGGCATCTCGAAGAGCACAGGTTTCAGTTTGTCATAGTCAGGTTTGCCTTTTTCGTTCAGGCAGTCCTCGTCCACATAGGTATTCATTATCTTGCAGATGAAGTTGTCGAAAGTCTCCGTCTCGTAGTTGTCCACGACCTCGCACTCCATCACCAGCGGGCTTTCATCGATGACAGGAGTCCCGGCGTCGCCCAAACGGTACGCGAACACATCCGACTTGTCTGCCTTTGCCCCGCTAACACATCCCACATAGTCGGCCTGCTCCAGCATCGCCTCATTCACCATATTGACGGACACCTTGCCAGTCTGCTTCACCCCGTCGTTGGTGTAATGTTTCTTGAACATGCTCAGCATGATCCGGTCGTGCCCGATAATTCCGATGTGGGCGACAAGCAGCCAGTTCACTTTTCCGTTCACTTCCGTACCCACTACCACAGCAGGGGTGGGGTACAATGCCAATGTGTTTCCGATATTTTTTTTCATTGCCTTATTGTTTTTTAGATATATTGTCAAAGTTCGTTTTCCTGAAAATCTCATCCATGCCTTCAGGATTCATCGGGGTCATGTCCACCAGGTCCAGCGATTTGACCATGTGCAATGTCCCTTGCTTGTAGGTCTGGAAATGCTCTGAAGCGATATGCTCTTTATAAGCCTCCTGACCGGCATATATCTCAAGAATACGGATCTGGCATGAATCCCTTTTCTGTATCATGGGATAAATGCATATCACTCCCGGTTCCTTACGGACTGATTCCGCGCCCACATTCCGGGCGAACGCCAGATACTCATCCAGATATTCAGGATAGAGCTCTATCTCGGAAATGCGTATCAGCATTTCATCATCTCCGGCATCCTTTTCAGTTTCAAACAACTGCCCGGCGTTCTCCCGCAGGATTTTATCTGCATACGGCGTGGGACGGTGCGGATGGATGATGATGACGGCATGCCGCTCGTCCAGGACCTTCATCAGAGGCTCCAGTGCCTCGTCGCCCAGATATTGTCCCCGGCTGTTGGTAGCCAGCTTGATGCCGTCCGCGCCCAGGGTATCGAGCGCATAGACAGCCTCACGGACAGCGGCATCCACATCGGGCAGAGGAAGGGCGGCACAGAAAAGGAAGCGGCCCGGATGCTGCCGCTTCACCTCTGCCGAAATCTCGTTCACCCTGCGGATGCACGCCGCACTTTCTTCCGCATCACTGAAATAAGGCTGCGGGGCGGGCATGGTCAGCACAGCTGTACGGATGCCTGCAATGTCCATGAAGGCGATGTGCCGCTCCGCATCCCATGCCGGCAACGGGAAAGTCTCCTCCAATTCCGCCCCGTGCGCCTTGAGCACTTCCACGTATTCAGGCACGATGATATGCGTATGAACATCCATTGTCTGCTGGGCTGCGGCCGGAAATGCCAGGGCTGTCAGCAACGGTACTGTAGTCAGATTCTTCGTCATTCATCTCCTCCTTCCGGCTATTCCAATGAGAGAGTTACCTTGACATCACCCTTGCCTAATGCAGCTTTCAGGTCTGCCTGCGAAGCGTTGTCTATCTTTCCCAGACGGGTGAAACTCCATGAATTGGTATCATAATATATGACAAGGTTATGCCCTTGATAGAGGATGATGTCACCCGGTCCGGTTGTGGTCTGTCGGTCGTTGCGGGGCAAACGGATGCCCAGTGAGCCAACCTTCTCCATATTGGCATAGTCTTCCATTTCTACGGTGATGTTTCCTTTTGCAAGCTGTTCTTTCAATGCCTGCGTTGATGAGTTGTCCACCAGTGTGGCGGTAAATGTCCTGCCACCCTCAATAGTCAGTCTGATAGTGTTGCTTTCCATATCCGTCTTATTTTGATTGTCATTAAAAACTTTCTGTTGTGCCTGAACTGTCGCTGCAAAAGCGGACAGCATCAGCGTGGCCAACAGCATCAATGGTATTAAAAATAACTTTTTCATAACTTTCAATTTATTGATTCTTTCTATGTTGCAAAGGTACAGCGACACAAGATGAGCCAGATAGACATATTCCCTGTGTTTGCACTGTCAGCACATCCTTTGTCAGTCCTCTCATTATTTCCATCTCGTTATCTTCCAATGTGAAAGAGGCAGGATTTCTGTCCGCTTCCCCAGTTCTTCCGTCTTGCACAAGGAAACATTGCACAATTTCATCCGGAGTGCTGTGATAGCGGTCTGCCAGAAAACCGATTACCTCGTCTTCATACAATTCTGCAGGAATCCTCATTTGATTTTCCATCACTTGATTTATTTTTTTTCGTTTGTCAATACAAAGTTACCGGCCCTTATGGAAGCTGATGTAACGATAAGCGGGAAGTTTGTGCCTTATTTACAGATTTTCGGATGTGATGGCATCTGTCTGACGGAAATTCGTTACATTTGCAGCAATGAAAAAGGCAGACATCAGGATGGCAAAAATAATGAAAATCAAGAATGTAGGCGACTACAGCCGCTATCTCGGATGCGAGGAGCAGCATCCGCTGGTCTGCGTCATCGACTATGCGGAAGTGTCTCCCGTGCGTCACAGCCTGAACAATTACAGCGTGTACGGCATCTTTTTCCATGACGAGGCGGAGATAGACCTCGCATACGGCTGCGGCAAGTACGACTACAAGAAAGGTACGGTCATCTGTGTGGCTCCCGGGCAGATAGGCGGCAAGGAGGACAATGGGGAGGAAGTGATGCTGACAGGCTGGGCCTTGCTTTTCCATCCCGATCTGCTGCACGGCACTCCGCTGGAGAAGTCCATCAGGAATTACTCTTTTTTTGACTACCGTGTCAATGAAGCCCTCCACATGACGGACGAAGAGCATGACATCCTTGCTTCGCTGATGCGCCAGATACGCGAGGAACTGCAAAAGAAACACGATGAGCTGCAGGATACCATCATCGTCGGCTATATCAATCTGGTGCTGAACTTCTGCCAGCGTTTCTACAACCGGCAGTTCATTACACGCAAACTGGAGAATTCCGATATACTGGTACGGTTCAACAATCTGTTGCAGAGCTATTACGGGGAGAAACTCCAGCTGACGCTCGGTCTGCCTACCGTGCAGTATTGCGCCGACAAGCTCTGCATGTCTCCCAACTATTTCGGCGATATGTTCAAGAAGATGACAGGAGATACCGCCAGCGACCATATCCGGAAATATGTTATCCAGTTGGCAAAGAACGGGCTTGCAGGAGGAGCGTCCATTGCACAAGTCGCCTATGAACTGGGATTCGAATATACCCAGCACTTCAGCCGGATGTTCAAGAAGCAGACGGGAGTGACACCTTCCGCCTATTGCCAAGAATTACGGAATCATTAACACGTTCTTTTCCCATCACCTCCTTCACCTGAGCCAGAAGACCCGGGATATCCTTATGAAATCCCTGCGGTTTATCATTGTATTGTCTCCCATCTTTTTTCTGCAAAAGTAGATTTATTCAACCTGCCGTGGGTAACGTATTTAACGTCAGTTCGACGAATTTATATTTAACAATATTATATTAAAAATCAATATTTTATCATTTATGACCGGAATCCGTCACACTGACGTTAAGGATTTCTTCCAGAAATCCTGTCTGTCTAAACCCCAGTCACTTCGTGACAGCCCCTTATTAAGTGGCGCCGCCCCCTTCCTTCCCCCTCGCCGGGGGACCTGTCGCAGGACAAAGCCTGCTCCCGAAAAGAGGTAATTCGATGTAATTTAATGAATTAAATTCATCGAATTCACG
>JADILZ010000028.1 GCA_017695065.1 Candidatus Cryptobacteroides excrementipullorum | reverse complement strand
TGGATGTCTGTTAAACAATTACCAAATCGTAACCTTTGATATTTGCAGGGGAAGCAGGATTCGAACCCACATCGACGGTTTTGGAGACCGCTGAACTACCCTTGTTCTATTCCCCTATAAAAGCGGGCGTCTTTTTTTCGGGCACCCGCTTGTCTTATCTGGATCGAGATTATTCGATAATCTTGGTTACCTGACCAGCACCTACTGTACGTCCACCTTCGCGGATTGCGAAACGGAGACCTTCATTGAGGGCTACCGGGTAGATGAGTTCTACAGTGATAGTCACGTTATCTCCAGGCATTACCATCTCTACACCCTCTGGAAGAGAAATCTCTCCTGTGATGTCAAGTGTACGGATGAAGAACTGAGGACGGTAGTGGTTGTGGAATGGAGTATGACGACCACCTTCGTCTTTCTTAAGAACGTAAATCTCAGCCTGGAATTTCTGGTGAGGATGAATTGTACCTGGTTTTGCAAGTACCTGTCCTCTCTTGATCTCTTTCTTGTCGATACCACGGAGGAGAAGTCCTACGTTGTCTCCAGCCTCTCCTTCGTCGAGAATCTTGCGGAACATCTCGACACCTGTAACAACTGTCTTCTTAGGCTCTTCACCGAGACCTACGATCTCAACCTCGTCACCAGTGTGGATAACGCCTGTCTCGATACGACCTGTTGCTACTGTACCACGTCCTGTGATTGAGAAGATGTCCTCGATAGGCATAAGGAACGGTTTCTCGTTGTCACGTGGAGGGATAGGAATGTAAGAGTCAACTGCATCCATGAGCTCCATGATCTTTGCCTCGTACTGAGGATCGCCGTTGAGTGCACCGAGGGCAGAGCCGCGGATTACCGGAGCGTTCTCTCCGTCGAAGTTGTAGAATGAAAGGAGGTCACGAACTTCCATCTCTACGAGGTCGAGCATCTCAGGGTCATCAACAAGGTCAACCTTGTTAAGGAATACAACGATTCTTGGGACGTTCACCTGACGAGCGAGAAGGATGTGCTCACGAGTCTGAGGCATAGGACCGTCAGTTGCTGCTACTACGAGGATTGCACCGTCCATCTGTGCTGCACCTGTTACCATGTTCTTCACATAGTCGGCGTGGCCCGGGCAGTCAACGTGTGCATAGTGACGTGTTGCTGTCTGGTACTCTACGTGTGCAGTGTTGATTGTGATACCACGCTCTTTCTCCTCAGGAGCGTTATCGATTGAGTCGAATGAACGGAGCTCAGAAAGACCCTGCTTTGCAAGTACAGTCGTAATAGCTGCAGTCAAAGTAGTTTTACCGTGGTCAACATGGCCGATAGTACCGATGTTAACGTGCGGTTTGTCTCTTTTAAAGGTTTCTTTAGCCATAATTTTATTGTTTATGTTGTATTATATCCCTGTATATACAAAAAAAGCAGAGCCGGTGATGAGATTTGAACTCATGACCTCTTCCTTACCAAGGAAGCGCTCTACCCCTGAGCTACACTGGCGTAGTTTGAGCGGAAGACGAGGTTCGAACCCGCGACCCTTAGCTTGGAAGGCTAATGCTCTACCAACTGAGCTACTTCCGCCTGAAGTTTGTGGGAGAAGATGGATTCGAACCACCGAAGGTATAAACCAGCAGATTTACAGTCTGCCCCATTTGGCCACTCTGGTATTCTCCCAAAAGAACTTTGTTTTTTGAGCCGATGGAGGGAATCGAACCCACGACCCCGAGATTACAAATCACGTGCTCTGGCCAACTGAGCTACATCGGCTTTTGATGACTCATTTCCCAAAAGGGACTGCAAAGATAGATATTAATTCTTACTTTCCAAAACTTTTTGATCTTTTTTGCAAGATTTTTTCATTTCTTCCTCAATGCAGCGGTATATCCCCTCGCTGTCGAGTCCACATTCCCTTCTTTCCTCTTCCTGAGAGCCCTGTTCTATGAATCTGTCGGGTATTCCGATCCCTTTGATTTCCGGTCTTCCCGGTTTCCCTGCGAAGAATTCGCATACTTCACCGTACAGTCCTCCGGCCAGTGCTCCGTCTTCTACCGTTATTATTGTCTGGAAATCCGCGCCTGCCTTTTCCAGCAGGGCAATGTCGGCAGGCTTGATAAACCTTATATTATACACAGCCGGACATATCCCGTGCTCTTCTTTATATCTCTGGGCGGCTTCGTATGCCCTGTTCGCGGACGGGCCTGCTGCTATTACGGCCACGTCTTTTCCCTGGAGAAGCTCTTCCGATTTTCCGATGGCGTATTCCTCGAACTGGCTGCCCCTCCAGTCCACGCCCTCGCCATATCCTCTCGGGTATCTGATTATGAACGGGCCTGTCTCGGATTTGAGTGCGGTGTACATCAGGTTTTTCAGTTCCGTCTCGTTTCTCGGTGCGGATATTATTGTGCCTGGTATGCTGCGGTATGCCGCTATGTCGAAGTTCCCGTGGTGGGTAGCCCCGTCTTCACCTACCAGCCCGCTTCTGTCCAGGCATAGTACTACAGGAAGCTGCTGCAGGGCTACATCGTGTATGATCTGGTCGTATGCCCGCTGGGAGAACGATGAGTAGATGTTGCAGAACGGTTTCATCCCTCCGGCCGCCAGTCCTGCCGAGAAGGTCACCGCGTGTTCTTCTGCAATACCTACATCGAAGAAGCGCTCTGGCATCTCTCTGGCGAGAAGGTCCATGCCGCAGCCTGTAGCCATCGCCGGCGTGATTCCCACAATCCTACTGTCGGACCTTGCCAGCTCGAGGAGGACTTCACCGAACACGTCCTGGTACCGGCTTTCGGCATGTCCTGCCGGCTTTATCCTTTTTCCTGTCACAGGGTCGAACATCCCCGGTGCATGCCAGATGGTCTGCTGCTCTTCTGCCGGGGCATATCCTTTCCCTTTGGTCGTGATGGTGTGAAGGATTCTCGGGCCCTTTATCTCCCTGAGCCTCGATAGGGTGTCCACGACCTGTGCTATGTCGTTTCCGTCTATCGGCCCGAAGTATCTGAAGCCGAGGGACTCGAACAGCGCCCCTCCGGACGAGCTCACTATGGAGGACTTGGTGTTCACTATGAATTTCTGGAGCATTTTCCGGAAGGTCCCTTCTCCTATCCGGTTCCAGACATGGTTCTTTATCTTGTTGTATGTGGGATCCGTTGTGATCCGGAGCAGGTGCTCGTGTATTGCCCCGATGTTCTTGTCTATGGAGATGTTGTTGTCGTTGATGATGACGAGCAGGTCTGTCTTGCTTGTGCCTGCGTTGTTGAGTCCTTCGAATGCCAGCCCTCCGGACAGTGCCCCGTCCCCGATGACCGCCACTACTTTTTCTCCTGTGCCGAGGAGCTTGGCCGATTCGGCCAGCCCGAGTGCTGCGGATATGGATGTGGACGAATGTCCTGCCCCGAAGACATCATAGATGCTTTCGCTCCGCTTGGTGAAACCGCTTATGCCCTCCCTTTTCCTGTTAAGGCGGAAAGCGTCTCGCCTTCCTGTCAGGATCTTGTGAGCGTATGCCTGGTGTCCGACATCGAACACCAGCTTGTCCTTGGGCGTGTCATAGACGTAGTGCAGTCCCACGATGAGTTCTACCGCCCCGAGGCTTGACCCCAGGTGTCCCGGGTTCTTTGCACAACATTCTATCATGTATTCACGGATTTCAGCACAGAGAACCCTGAGATCCTCTATGCTGAAGCCCCTGATGTCAGACGGTGATTCGACTTTGTCGAGAAATGTCATTCCTTTATAACGGTTATTCTGGTCTGTCGCTTTTGATATTAGGTATCTGCAGTCCGTATCCTTTCTTCTTGTCCAGTATCTTGACACATACAGACAGCAGCATCGCAATGACTCCCAGGCCGGCAAAGAACAGCATTACATAGGTGTAGTTGTCGTCTGTGGCTTCCTTTATCGCCCCGATAGCCTTGGGAACGAAGATGAATCCGATGTTCTGTATGTAGAATGTAAGTGCCATTGTCGTCCCGAGCAGTTTGGCAGGCATTATCTTGGCGATGGACGGCCACATGGCAGACGGGAGCATGGCGTATCCCACTCCGAGCAGTGCCATGAGGATGAGGGCGATCCATTTGCTGGTGATGAACGGGGCAGAGAAAAGAAGGTGTACGCATGTTATGAGTACTGCACCGAATATCATCAGGTCGGCGCCGTGCCCTTTCCTGTCATATATACCTCCGAAAAGCGGGGTCAGCACTATGCATCCCATAGGGAGGATGAGCGGGAACAGGCCGGCAAGTGTGTCACTTACTCCGAACTTGCTTATCATCATGCCTGTGGAGTATTTGAGGAACGGGTTCACTGCAGCATAGAACAGCAGGCACAGGAAAGCGATCATCCAGAATGCAGGATTCTTTATCACCTGGACGGTGTCCTTGAAGTGGAATTCGTCTTCGGGAGAGCCTGTGCTGTCCCTCATTCCGGCTTCCGCTATCTGCCTGTCCAGCCGCTTGTCATATATGCTGTAGAAAAGGAAGGCTACAAGTCCGATACAGAGAAGTACCAGCCCGATGAGCACCGCGATGCCGACATTCCCGTTGGCGGCGCTGACTATCACCGGAGTGGCCCCGTATGCAATCCCTGTCCCGAGCCGCGCGAGGGCGAGCTGCAGCCCCATTGCAAGGGCCATCTCATAGCCTGTGAACCATTTGGCTATCGCTTTGGTGGCTGTGATTCCGCCGATTTCAGCTCCGACACCGTATATGCCGATACCCATCACCGCCCAGAATACCGGGGTCCTGAGTTTCGCTCCGAGGAAGTTGGTGTATCCGGTTTCTGTCCCGGCTGCCACCAGCCCGCGAAGGTCGAACAGGGACCACGTGAGCATACCTATACCCGCGACCATCAGAAGGCAGGACATTATCCCGGTGAACCTTATTCCCATCTTGTCCAGTATGAGCCCTCCGAATATGAGCATCAGAAGATAGACGTTGAAGATGGAGTAGGCACCTGCCAGGTTGTCATATTCCACTTGGGTGACCCCGTATGTCACAGGGTCCATGAGGGTCTTCTCCACAGAGAATATGTTGTCGGAGGCTATATATGCCGCAAACATCACAAATGATATGATGAGCAGCATCCCCCATCTTGTATTCTTGCTGTCTCTCAGCAGCTTGCTTGTTCCTGTCATTTTATGGGTAGAGAATGTTAACGCATTATGGTGGCATCTCTGTCAGGCCCGAGCGAGATGATCCTGATAGGGACCCCGAGATACTTTTCCATGAAATCTATGTAATTCCTGAATTCGGCCGGCAGCCCGCTTTCCGTGCGGCATCCTGTCAGGTCCGTGTTCCAGCCCTTGAATTCCGTATATACCGGCTCGATATGTGCGTATGTGTCGAACGGCACCTGGTCTGTCTCTTTGCCGTCCACTATGTATGATGTGCATACCTTGATGGTCTCGAAAGAGTCGAGACAGTCGGATTTCATCATGATGAGGTCTGTCACTCCGCTGATCATCACCGCATATTTCAGTGCGACCAGGTCGAGCCATCCGGTACGTCTCGGTCTTCCTGTTACGGCGCCGAACTCATGGCCTATCTCCCTGAGCTTCTCTCCGGTCTGGTCGAACAGCTCCGTAGGGAAAGGCCCGCTCCCGACCCTGGTGCAGTATGCCTTGAATATGCCATACACATGTCCTATCTTGTGAGGAGGCACCCCGAGTCCGATACATGCTCCGGCACAGGCTGTGGATGATGATGTCACGAACGGGTATGAGCCGTAGTCTATGTCCAGCATCGAGCCTTGAGCCCCTTCCGCGAGCACTGATCTGGTCTCGAGCTCCTTGTTTATGAAGTATTCACAGTCTATGAGCCTGAACTTCCTGAGGTATGCTACAGCCTCCATGAATGCGGCCTCTTCTGCATCCGGGTCACATGCGTAGCCCATCTGCTGCAGCTGCCTTACATGCCTTGCCTTCAGTTTGCCGTATCTTTCATGGAAGTCCTCTGCAAGGATGTCCCCTACGCGGAGTCCGTTGCGGCTTACCTTGTCAGTATATGTCGGACCGATGCCCTTTAGGGTGGAGCCTATCTTCCCTTTGCCCATCGCTGCCTCGTTTGCAGCGTCCAGGAGCCGGTGTGTAGGCAGTATGAGATGCGCTTTCTTGCCTATCACTATCCTTTCCTCTACAGGTACGCCTGTCTTTCGGATGTTTTCACATTCCTGTCTGAATGTGATAGGGTCGAGCACGACTCCGTTCCCTATAACGTTGACGGCATCTTCCCTGAATATTCCGGAAGGTATGGATCTGAGCACGAAGCTTTTTCCGTCGAAATGAAGCGAATGTCCCGCGTTAGGGCCTCCCTGGAACCGTGCCACGATAGGGTAGCGTCCTGCGAGTACATCCACGATTTTGCCTTTGCCTTCATCTCCCCACTGAAGGCCCAATACTACGTCTAATGCCATGATGACTGGAGTGTTATAAGTTGGTTTCTGATTCAGAACGGAAGGTCGTCTTCCGGAAGGTCTTCCGATGCGGCCGGCTGGGGCTGCTGTACCGGCTGCTGGTATGCCGGCTGGCTGTGCTGCTGATAGCTGTTCTGCTGGTAACTGTTCTGGGCCGGGGCTCCGTAGCCTCCCTGCGGCTGGGCCTGGTAGCCTCCCTGAGAAGCAGGGTTGTCGGCCTTTCTGCCGAGAAGCTGGAGGTTATCGGCCAGTATTTCTGTCGTATAACGCTTGTTGCCGCTCTGGTCATCCCATGAACGTGTCCTTATGCGCCCTTCTATATACAGCTGTGTCCCTTTCTTTACGAAGCGTTCGACAATGTCGGCGGAGTTCCTCCATGCGACAATGTTGTGCCATTCTGTGTTTTCCTTCATTTCCCCGTTTCGGTCACGGTATCTCTCGGTGGTTGCCAGTGTGAACGAGGCCACTTTCGCATTCCCGGAATTGTCGATGTACCGTATTTCCGGATCCCTCCCCACGTTGCCGATCAGCATTACTTTATTAAGTGACATAGAATTTAAGAATTTTTTAACAGCGCAAGTTACTCATTAATTCAATAGAAACGAAAAAATTGCCCGAAAATTTTCCGGGCAATTCTCCTGTTCTTCCGGTCTGTGCCTTGAGCCTTCTGCGGTTTGGCCTGTCACTCAAATACTTCTGTCATCGGCCGTCCGATCCAGACCTGAGGCTGGTCTGCATCCAGCATATAGGCCATAGTGGATGCCACATCGTACTGCATCATGCTTCCGGAAATCTCTCCTCCCTGCCTGATCCCTTTCCCGGCAATGATGAAAGGTGTCTCCATCTCCTGCATGGTTATGCCGCCGTGCCCTGTGCCTGTCCCTCCATGGTCGGATGTGATTATGAAAACGGTGTCATCGTATATGCCGGCCTCTTCCGCGGCCTTCAATATCCTTCCGATGTAGCCGTCAAGCTCTTTGAGCTTTGCATAATACTCCGGGGTGTCATGCCCGGCGGTGTGTCCGGTGTGGTCCGGCTCGTCGAAGCAGACTGCCAGCAGCATGGGCTTTTTCTCTTTTATATATTTCTCGGCCATGTCGCATAGTCCGCCCGGATATTTCTGGTAGTCGGGGGACTGTGCGTGGTAACTGAGCGACAATGTGTCCACGAGGTACTTGATTCCGCTCCAGTCATAGAGCACTCCGATTTCAGCCTCCAGGTATGAATCCCTGGCTACCTGGAAGATGGTAGGGAAGATGTTGTGCTTCAGGATAACTCTTGACGGGAGTTCAGGATGCCGGGAACCCCATGTGGTGTAGCCGTGGAGTTCGGGGCCGGCCCCCATGAACATGGATGCCCAGTTCGGTGCGCTTGATGAAGGCAGTACAGTACGTTTCTGCAGGGTCCAGCATCCTTTCTCCATGAGTGATTTCACGGCTGGCATTTCTGCTTCAGGAAGGCTGTAGGCTCCCCAGCCGTCAAGTCCGATGTAGATGACATGACCTGCAACAGGGCCTTCCGGTCCTGCGTTGCCGCTCTGGTTGCAGGAAGCCGCAGAAAGGAGGATGGCTGATGCCGCTGCGGCTGCGATTAATGTTTTCTTCATTTTGCAAGTTGTTTTATAGATGGTTTGTCAGTGCCTGTTCCATGGCCTTGAAATCCGGCTCCTCACCTGTGAACAGCCTGTATCCTCCTGCCGCCTGGTGCAGGAGCCAGCGCAGTCCGCTTACGTATCTCAGCCCAGGGTATTCTCCACGCAGGGCATCGATGGCGGCATGGGTGAACGATGGGGTCTTGTAATTGGCTTCCAGTATGAGTTTCGGGCCGGTCCGTTCTCTGTCTCTTGCCATGCCCTGTCCGGATACGGCTGCATCCAGGGTCTCAAGTTTTCCCGGGAGGGTGTATATGATGATATCGCTCTGGTGGAAGACTTCGGGGAAATATTCTATACCGCTTATGCCGAATCCGTATTCCGGAAGCTGTCCGGCTATCGCTTCGGCTCTTGCTGTAGTCCTGTTCATCAAGACCGTATGCATGCCAAGCTCTGCTGCTGCCACCGCCGCCGCCCGTCCGGCTCCGCCGCATCCTACAACGAGGGCCTGCGGTATGTGTCCGTAGGCGGACTGTATCATCCCCGCTGCATTCCGGCTGTCCTCTCCCTTCAGCTGCGGAAGCAGATTCTCCAGGATGCTCATCCTTATGCCGGTGTAGTCGGAATTGCATGCGGAAATCCCGGTTCCTGTCTTGACCAGGAGGTTTGTCGCCCCGATTTTCCTGCATACGGGGGATACTGTGTCTGCTTTGGCGAATGCATATTCCTTGAACGGGGCTGTCACGTTGACTCCATGGTATTCTGACAGAAAAAGGGCGTATGCCTCCTCGAAGACAGGCTTTTCTATCAGGTCATATCCGTATTTTCCGTGATAGCCGGCGCTGAAAAGGAGCGGGCTCAGAGAGCCCTTGACAGGATATCCTATGAGGCCGAATCTTTTCATGATTTTCCGGGACGTTTGATCCGGACAAATGTAATAATTTTTTAGAAGCCGCTTCTGATTTTTCCCGATCTTATGTATTTTTGCGGCCTTGTCTGGGAAACATCGGGGTTTGTCCAATGGGAATGATAATAAGATTCGTGAAGAACTGGTCTCTGCCTCTTGGAATATTGACAGGAGTGCTGTTGTATGCTATGTTCCATTTCGTGCCGTGGATGGGGCCTCTCAAGCCGGCAGCCATGGCAGTGTCGGATTTCACTGTGCCGGTCTTGCTGTTCATGATGCTGTTTTTCACGTTCTGCAAGATTGAGCCCGGGGATATGAAGATAAGGAAATGGCATGTGTGGCTGTGCGTGATCCAGGTGGTCTCATGCCTGGCGGTAGCGGTACCGCTGCATTTCTTCCCTGATTTCGCCTACGCTTCTCTTGCCGAGGGTGCGATGGTCTGCCTTGTGTGCCCGACGGCTACTGCTGCGGCTGTCATTACCGGGAAACTTGGAGGCAATGAGCCGTCGCTCACTACCTATACCATTATAAGCAACATGGTGGCTGCAGTGGTGATCCCGGCCATTTTCCCTCTTGTGGAGGACCATACCGGAATGTCGTTCTTCCTCCAGTTTGCTGTGATACTGAAGAAGGTCTTTCCTCTTCTTATTTTCCCTCTCATCACTGCCATGATACTGCGCAGGTTCTTCCCTCGGCTGCATGCAGGCGTCGTGAAATATTGCGGGAACATCGCCTTCTATCTCTGGACGCTTTCTCTGGTGATGGTGATAGGGCAGGCACTCAGGTCTCTGGTGAGCAGCGGTCTGCCGGGGCACGTGAAGTGGATGCTCGCCGCAGTGGGGCTTGTAGCATGCGTGGCCCAGTTTGCTGCCGGCAAGGCGATAGGCGGGCATTATGGGGACAGGATCAGCGCAGGACAAGGTCTCGGACAGAAGAACACTGTCTTTGCTATCTGGGTGTCAGTGACTTATCTTTCCCCTGTGGTGGCTATTGCCCCCAGCAGCTACATTCTGTGGCAGAACCTTATAAACAGCTGGCAGCTGTGGCGGAAAAGGGAAAGGGACAACCGTCCATGCGGCAGTTAGGGATTTAGGCTGTCATTCCTGCCCTGCCTGGTTCCTCTGGCGGACGGCCTCGTAGAGGAGGATGGCTGCCGATACTGATACGTTCAGGGAGTCAAGCTGTCCGAGCATCGGAATCCTTATATGTGCGTCAGCTGCATTTCTCCAGATGTCAGAGAGTCCTGTGGATTCAGTCCCCATCACGATAGCCACACCGCCGCGCATATCGGTGGCATAATACCATTCCGAGTCCTGGAGCTGGGCTGTAAGTATCCTGATGCCATGGGCCTCAAGCCATTTTATAGTGTCTTCGGAAGAGGCAGTGGCGACCTGCCTGGAGAATACGGCCCCGATGCTTGAGCGGATGAGGTTCGGGTTGTAGAGGTCCGTCAGAGGGTCGCAGATGATTACAGCATCCGCACCGGCTGCATCTGCGCTGCGGAGCACGGCCCCGAGGTTGCCCGGCTTCTCCACGCTCTCGAGTACGGCAATAAGCGGGTTCTCTCTGAGAATCAGACTGTCCAGTGTCCTGTCCCGGTACTCGACCTCGGCTATGACTCCTTCTGTGCCACCCCGGTAGGCTGCTTTCTCGTATAATGCGGCAGGTATTTCCACCAGGATGGTTTCATGGACCTGTGCTCCTGCCGTCGCGGTCGGGCCGGAGAGGTTCATTTTTTCCAGAAGCACCTGCAGGTCTCTCTCCGGGCATATCTCCCTGCATACGAAAAGCGTCCTCACCCGGAATCCCGCATCTATACAGTGTCCGAGCTCCCTGCGGCCTTCCACCACGAAAAGACGCTTCTCGCGCCTTGCCCTGGATTTCTCCTGCAGCGCGAGAAGCTCTTTTATCTTCGGGTTCTGTGCCGATGTAATAGTCTCAATTCTCATTTGGTCCGAGAATGTTCAATACTTTTTCTTCCAGGGCCTTGCCTCTGAGGTTCTTCGCGATGATGGCCCCTTCGCGGTCCAGGAGGAAGGTCGTCGGGTATCCCTGGATACCGTAAACACCGCCTATGCGGCTGTCGTTATCGGACAAGATCAGCGGCCATTGTATGCCGTACTTCTCTATGGTCATGGCAATGCTTTCGGCTGAGCTGTACTCCGCGATACCCACAATCTCGAAATCGGCCCTGTCCGTCATGGAATAGAGCTCTTTCAGATGCGGAATCTCGTCCAGGCAAGGCTTGCACCATGTAGCCCAGAAATCCAGAAGAACGTATTTCCCCTTGAAACCATCCAGCGAAATGGTGTCCTTGGCCGAGAACTCCACACCCTCGAACGGGAAGGCCTTGTAGCCTACCTGCGATGACAACAGCTCTGACTTCGGCTTGTCTGTCTTTTCAAGGATCAGGACATTCCTGTTCTTGTCCACGCCCTTTATCCGGAGCAGTTCGTGGCCTATCTCCAGGAACTCGTTCTTCTTGAGCATGTCCTCCCGTTTTGCTTTCACGGTGTCGCTGTCGGCCAGCAGGGCCACAGATATGCTCTGGAAGGCACTGTTGCAGAAGTCCGCGGAAGTGACTCCGAGTCTCTGCCCGCCGTATTCTGCGGTGGCGTGGCAGGCGATATTGTATGACGGACCGTAGCCGTTGAAGGTCACCACCGAGACAGGAACCGTCATCTTCACTGCCTTTCCGTCCACGACCTTTTCGAAGGTGGCGTTCACCGAACTTGCAAGAGCCAGTGAATCAGGGTTGACGCCGTTGAATACCGCATCTCCGTCCAGGGGTGTGAAAGGTGTCTCGTCGCTGAGGTCGAGGTCGTTGTCCGAGTCGATGACCATCTTCATGTTTCCGTCAGCATCCTTTCCCCAGGCGCAGGCTACCTTGGTCTTTACCGGAGTGGCCGACAGGCCTATCGAGTCAAGCTGGATGTCCCATGACTCTTTCAGTTTATTGTACCACTCGTCAGTTATGTATCCGGATATATGTGCCTGATACGCAGTCTGGTATATATCTGTATCGATGTCCCCGACCTTGATGTCCGACAGCCCCTGCGGCATGGCCGTTATCACGAGCCTGGTGCCTGCCCACGGCGAATCCTCGCCCTGCTCGTCGTAGCTGCCGATGCCGGCATAGCCGTACGGAAGCGATGCGTAGCCCTCGTTCCATGTCAGCGGGAGCTCCACTGTCCTGCTGCCTGTACACCCTGACGCAAGAGCCGCGGCAAGTATCAGATATGCTGCCGGCCTTTTCATATCTTCGGCCTCATCTGCGGGAAGAACAGTACGTCCTGGATAGTAGGGGAGTTGGTCATGAACATTGTCAGGCGGTCTATGCCCATCCCCATCCCGGATGTAGGAGGCATCCCGTATTCAAGAGCACGCACGAAGTCCATGTCTATGTACATGGCTTCGTCGTCCCCGTGCTCCCTCTGTCTGAGCTGGTCCTGGAACCTCTCCAGCTGGTCGATAGGGTCGTTCAGCTCGCTGTACGCATTGGCCAGTTCCTTGCCGCAGACGAAAAGTTCGAAGCGCTCGGTGAGGTCCGGGTTGCTGCGGTGCCTCTTGGTAAGAGGCGACATGGAGACAGGGTAGTCCGTGATGAATGTAGGCTGCACAAGGTGCTTCTCGCAGTATTCGCCGAAGATGGCATCGATAAGCTTGCCTTCACCCATCTCCTTGGTTACAGGCACATTGAGCCTGTCGCATGTCTCCCTCAGCTGTTTTTCATCCATTCCGGCGACATCCACGCCCGCATATTCCTTTATGGCCTCGAGCATCGGGAGTCTCCTGTAAGGCGGTCTGAAGTCCACCTTCTGCTCCCCGATGGTCACCTCCGTAGTCCCGTGCAGGGTCGTCGCAATCTTCTCCAGCATCTTCTCCACGAACTCCATCATCCAGATGTAGTCCTTGTATGCCACATAGATTTCCATGCAGGTGAACTCAGGATTGTGGGTCTTGTCCATCCCTTCGTTGCGGAAGTCCTTTGCGAACTCATATACCCCTGAGTATCCGCCTACTATCAGTCGCTTCAGGTAAAGCTCGTTGGCTATACGGAGATAGAGGTCGATGTCGAGTGCGTTGTGATGCGTTATGAACGGACGAGCCGTTGCTCCGCCAGGAATGGACTGGAGGATAGGGGTCTCGACTTCCAGGCAGCCTGCCGCGTTGAAGTACTCGCGCATCGTGGCTATGATCTTGCTCCTCATCACGAAAGTCTGGCGCACCTGCGGATTCACGATCAGGTCCACATACCTCTGCCTGTATTTCAGTTCCGGATCGGTGAAAGCGTCATAGACCTCCCCGTCCTTCTCCTTTACTATAGGCAGTACGCGGAGGGACTTGCTGAGCACTGTCAGCTCCTTCGCATGGACTGAAAGCTGTCCGGTCTGGGTGATGAACGCATAGCCTTTGATGCCGATGATGTCTCCGATGTCGAGGAGTTTCTTGAATACAGTGTTGTACATGGTCTTGTCCTCCTCGGGGCAGATTTCGTCGCGCTTTATGTAAACCTGTATCCTTCCGGTCTCGTCCTGCAGCTCGATGAATGAAGCCGCACCCATTATCCTTCGGGACATTATCCTTCCAGCTATCACCACGCTGTCCAGGTTACCCTTCTGCGGGTCATATTCATCCTTGATCATCCGGGCCGTAGCGTTTACGGGATACAATGCGGCAGGGTATGGGTCTATCCCCAGCTCCCTGAGTTTTCCCAGCGCCTCGCGCCTGTTCCTTTCCTGTTCGTTCAAGTCCATGTTTTCCATAATGTATTTCCGTTTTTCCGATATATCGTTTTTCTTCCCCGGGTACAGGGGTTAAAAAGCCTGCAAAAGTACTACAATTAATTTGAATTTTAAACAGTTTCTTCGAGGGGGAAGCATACATTGCCGCCGGTCTTCTCCGCAAGAGTATTGAACATGCTGCCGATTGTCGCCGCAGTAGGGAAGATGTCAAAATCGACTGAAAAGTTTTCTATCTGCAATCTTTTGATGTCATATGTCCGCAGCTGCTGCGAAAAATAGCCTATCTTCTGATAATCGTCCATATGTGACATTGACTTCCTGTCACTGCTGCAATCAAGGAAATAAAATTGCAGTACGCCGGCTCCGTAAGAATCGGAACCATGGTAAGAATCGGCTCTTTGGTCGAAAAATATGGCATTCTCCAGGTAAAGGACTTCCCCGTTGCCCAATGTCACGGCAGCAGTCAATGCCATCGTATCATCTTCATAAGCGTCACTTTGATTACAAAGATATGCAAATTACAGGAAAAATTCAAGGCTGTCTGCCGGAAGATTCATATTCCGGTTTTATTTTTCAATAAAAAAAACGTATCTTTGTATGTTATGCCGAAAGAAAAGAAGTGGATATTCAAGGATGAGGCGGATCACGAGACAGTGAGCCGCCTGTCTTCTGAGCTGGGAGTCGATCCGGTGCTTGCGGAACTCCTGGTGCAGAGGGGAGTGTCCACGTTTCAGGAGGCAAGGGCATTTTTTAGGCCGGATCTGGCCAACCTCCATGACCCGTTCCTGATGAAGGACATGGACAAGGCCGTGGACAGGCTTCACAGGGCCGTTGAATCCGGGGAAAAGATACTTGTCTACGGCGATTACGATGTGGACGGGACCACTGCGGTATCTCTCGTCTATTCCTTTCTGAGACGGCTCACCCCTAATGCGGATTTCTATATACCGGACAGATACGATGAAGGCTACGGCGTGTCCTTCAAGGGGATAGACTGGGCTGCGGAAAACGGCTTCTCCCTCATAATAACGCTTGACTGCGGGATAAAGGCCAACGACAAGGTGGCCTATGCTTCGGAAAAGGGTGTGGATATGATTATCTGCGACCATCACCTTCCGGAGAACGAGCTGCCCAGGGCTGTCGCCGTGCTCGACCCCAAAAGGGAGGACTGCGGCTACCCTTTCGACGACCTTTCGGGATGCGGTGTCGGCTTCAAGCTCGTCCAGGCGTATTCGGCCGCATACGGGATGCCTTTCGAGACACTGGTGCCCCTGCTTGACCTTCTGGTGGTGAGCATAGCTTCCGACCTGGTGTCGGTGACGGGGGAGAACAGGATACTTGCCCATTTCGGGCTGAAAAGGATGAACGAGAACCCGCGTCTGGGGCTGATGGCCATGATGCGGCTTTCCGGCCTCGAACCTTCCCACATTACCATAGATGACATAGTGTTCAAGATAGGGCCGCGCATCAATGCGGCAGGGCGTATGGAATCCGGCCGTGTGGCCGTGGAGCTGCTCACGTCGGCAGACGAGGGGGAGGCCACGCGTATCGCCGGCGAGATCAACGAGTACAACAACGAGCGCAAGGACATCGACCGCCGTATCACCCAGGAGGCCCTGGAGATGGTGCGCAGCGGGAACTGCCTGTCGAGCGGCAACGCCACCATAGTCTATAACCCCGACTGGCACAAGGGCGTGGTAGGTATAGTGGCCTCAAGGCTGGTGGAGGCCTTCTATAAGCCGACTATCGTGTTCACCAGGTCGAACGGATTCGTCACGGGCTCGGCGAGGAGCATCCAGGGATTCGACCTTTACGATGCGATAGAAAGTTGTGCGGACCTGCTGGACAACTTCGGGGGTCACCTGTATGCCGCAGGGCTTACCCTCCGTGAGGAGAAGCTTCCGGAATTCTGCTCAAGGATAGAGAAGTTCATCGGTGACAGGATCACCTCCGAGATGCTGACTCCTGTGATAAAGGTGGACTCCAGACTTGACTTCGACCAGATAACACCCAAGTTTTTCCGGATACTAAAGCAGTTCCAGCCATTCGGGCCGGGAAACAACGCCCCGGTATTCATGACCGAGAATGTGTATGACAACGGGAACGGCCGCCGCGTAGGTGCGGAAGCCGGCCATCTGAAGCTCGAGCTTATACAGGAGTCGCAGCCGTACCACCACATATCGGCCATAGCTTTCAACAAGGCTGAGCATTTCGAGCACATAAAGGCGGGAAATCCTGTCGACATATGCTATATCATCGTCGAGAACTACTATCGTGGCATCGCCAATATCCAGCTGCGTATCAAGGACCTGCATGACAGGGAAGACATTATCTGACCAGGCGGCGCATCCCTTGTCTTGCCGGAAGTGTTTTTTGACAAAATTTTAAACAGCTTCTAAGTGTTGTTTTCCTATATTTTACTAATTTTGCCGACCTATGGCAAAAGGTTTTGCAGAGACGGACTCTCTATGCCGTGACTTGGTGTCGCAGGCCCGTAAAAAGATATTCAAACCAGTATATCTTCTTATGGGAGAAGAGTCGTTTTATCCGGATATGGTGTGTGATGCCATCATCGGGAACGCCCTTGAAGAGAGCGAGAGGGATTTCAACCAGTATATATTCTATGGCGCGGATGTGACCGCTGAAACGGTCATGACCACGGCCAGGCGTTATCCTATGTTTGCCCAGAGGCAGCTCGTGGTGGTCAAGGAGGCGCAGATGATGAAGTCTCTGGAGGAACTGGCTGTATATTGCGCCAGGCCTCTGGAATCCACAGTCCTGGTGATATGCATGCATGGCGCTTCGGCGGACAAGCGTAAATCACTGTACAAGTCTGTGTCCAAAATAGGCGCTGTAGTCGAATCCGGTGCCATAAGGGATTATGAGATAGCACGTTGGATTTCATCTTTCTATAGCGGAAAGGGACTGCAGATAGCTCCGGATGCTGCTGCCCTGCTGGGCGAGTACGCCGGGACGGACCTTTCCAAGATAGCGGTAGAGACGGAAAAGCTGCTGAAGAACCTCCCTGAAGGGACGGTGAAGGTGGAGGCCTCCGATATAGAGAAGAATGTGGGCATAAGCCGGCAGTACAGCATATTCGAGCTGACACGGGAACTTTCATTCAGGAATGCTTCCAGGGCGCTGAAGATAGCGGCTTACATAGGGGCGTCCCCGAAGTTCGCGATGCCGATGGCTGTGAGTGCGCTTTTCACGCATTTCTACAGGATACTCAAGTACGAGGCCTTGCTCACGGGTTCCCCACGTCCTGGCAATGACCAGAAAGCCAGGGTGTTGGGTGTAAACCCGTATTTCTTCTCCGAGTATGACAGGGCTGTGGCCAATTATCCGTTGAAAAAATGCATGGCGGTGATTGCCCTCCTGAAGGATTTCGATTACAAGGGCAAGGGAGGGGAGGCCGGAGAGGCTGCTCCGGATGAACTGCTCGTCGAGCTGGTCACCAGAATCCTTAATTGATGCACCATGACGGCAGGATACATTGCAAATAATTAAAACTGTAATACAATATGGACATCATTCAATGTAAAGACGTGAGCAAGAGCTTCGGGGAGAAAGTAGCTCTTGACCACGTATCTGTTAACATCCCGAAAGGAATGATTTTCGGGCTGCTCGGACCTAACGGAGCCGGAAAGACTACTCTTATCCGTATCATAAACAGGATTACAATCCCGAGCGGGGGCACTATACTTTTCGACGGTCACCCTATCACCCAGTCCGATGTGGAGAGGATAGGTTATCTCCCTGAGGAGCGCGGACTTTACCGCAAGATGAAGGTAGGGGACCAGGCCATGTACCTGGCACAGCTCAAAGGCATGAGCGCAAAGGACGCCGGTGACGCCCTCAGGTCATGGTTCGTGAAATTCGGCATCCAGAGCTGGTGGAACAAGAAAGTCGAGGAGCTTTCCAAGGGAATGGCCCAGAAGGTACAGTTCATCACCACGGTGGTGCACAGGCCGTCGCTCCTGATACTTGACGAGCCTTTTTCCGGATTTGATCCTGTGAATGCACAACTCATCAGGGACGAGATCCTGAAACTGAAGGAAGAAGGCTCTACCATAGTGCTCTCCACGCACAACATGGAGTCTGTCGAGGAGCTCTGCGACAACATAGCCCTCATCAACAAGTCCCGTCTGGTGATTACCGGCGGTGTCGATGAGATAAGGCACAAGTACGGGAACAACAATGTGGAACTGGTCTATACCTCTTCTGCTTCTCTCCAGCCTGCCGGGTCCCTGTTCAGGATACTGTCGGACACATGCGACTCTGACAGGCATACGGCTGTGCTCTCACTCGAGAGGGGGACTGATACCAACGAAGTGCTCAGGCACATCATCTCACAGCCGCTCGTGGTCAACTCGTACAAGGAGCTGGTCCCGAGGATGAACGATATTTTCATAAAACTTGTAACTGAGGAGGAATAAGCCATGAACCTGCATATCATAAATGTCATTATCGGCCGTGAGTACATGACCCGTGTGAAAAAGAAATCATTTCTCATCACCACTTTCCTCGGGCCGATCTTCTTTGCCGCCATGTGTATCCTCCCGAGCCTTATCATGTTCATGAGCACGGACAAGGGCAAGGAGGTGGCTGTCATAGACCAGTCAGGGATTGTGATGCCGTATATGACGAGCAACGAGGAGACCACATATACCGACTGTTCAGGTATTCCGGTGGATTCGATGAAGGTAAGGTGCAAGGAAGCGGGGATGGACGCCCTTGTGGTGATTTCCCCTCTCGATTCTGTCGGCAAGACCGTATCGGTGGACGCTTATTCCGGAAAGCCGATGAGCGTGGACATGAAGGACGCCATCAGGAGCCGTGTAAACGAGGCGGTGGAGAACTACCGTCTTGAATCCTACAGGATAGACGGGCTCAGGCAGATTATAGATGATGTCAAGGCGGATGTGCCTGTCTCCACTTTCACACTTGACGATTCCGGCGAAGAGAAGATAACCTCTTCCGAGGTGTACATGATAATATCGCTGGTGCTCTCCATTATTATATATATGTTCATAGCGATGTTCTCGGCAATGGTAATGCAGAGCGTCATCGAGGAGAAGTCCAGCCGCGTGGTGGAGGTGCTGGTGTCTTCTGTAAAGGCTACTGAACTGATGTTCGGCAAGATAATCGGAGTGGCCTGCGTGGCTCTCACACAGTTCCTCCTTTGGGTGGTGCTCACGGCTGTGCTTGTGCTCGGGGTCGGCTCTTTCGTAGGCTTCGATTCCATAGCGGGTTCCGCAAATGTACAGACTGAGCAGATGGCCCAGATGACCGAGGGACTCGGAGTGGATCCGTCCGCCCTTGACGCGACAGGCATGAACATGCAGGTGGAGATGCCTCAGGAGGGGAGCAGTGAGATGGCGGCTGTCCTGGAGACTGTCAAGGATATAAACTACCCTCTGATCCTCATATCGTTCGTAGTGTATTTCGTCCTCGGCTACCTGCTTTATGCCTCTCTTTTTGCTGCCATAGGTTCCGCGGTGGAGAACGAGGCGGATACCCAGCAGCTCCAGCTGCCTGTTACCATACCTCTTCTCATAGCGTTCTTCATCGCCTTCTATGCATTCAAGTCCCCTGACAGCCAGGTGGTGTTCTGGGGGTCTGTGATACCGTTCACTTCCCCTATCGTGATGCTTGCGAGGATACCGTTCGGAGTACCGGCATGGGAACTGGCGCTTTCAATAGTGCTCCTGGTGGTTACATTTGTGCTTATCGCATATCTGTCTGCCAAGATATATAAGATCGGTATCCTGATGTTCGGGAAGAAGACTTCATTCAAGGATCTTTACAAGTGGTTAAAACAGAAATAGATATGATGTTCGGGAAAACAGTCTTGTGTGTCGTTGCCGCCCTTGCGCTTCCCCTGTGTGGCGCGGAGGCCAGGGATAACGGGAGGAAGCCGTCGGAGAAACCTGTATTTTCATGGTCGAGGAACCGGATGGACGGGTCCAGGACAGGCGTTGGATGTCCGGGTGCGGACAATGTGGCCAAGGCTCTCGGCTCAGTCAGAGGTTCTTCCTATCTCGCCCCGAACGGAAAGGTTTTCAGGGGAGGATGCACACCGGAAGTGGCTGGAATACTTATCGCCGCGCAGCCTGCCATGGCTGACGTGAAGGAGGTGGTCGGACATTCTCCGGTGCAGATGGTGGCGGAGTATCCTGAGAGCGCATTGTCCAACTGGTTTATTGACAACATGATGAAGGCCGTCGAGGAGAAGTCGGGCAAGCCTGTTGACATAGGTATTGTGAATTTCGGCGGCATCAGGGTAGATATGCCGGAAGGCGACATCCTGAAGGATGACATAATGTCCATGTTCCCGTTCAGGAACAATATAGTCTATGTCGCGCTGAAAGGAAGTACTGTACGTGCCATCCTCGAGAACATGGCCGCCACCCGTTTCCAGGTGCTCGGCGGCGTGAGGGTAGTGGCCCGTGACGGGAAGCTCGTCTCTGCTGAGATAGGCGGGGAGCCGATAGATGACGACAAGGTGTACGGCCTGGCTACCATCACTTTCCTGCTGGACGGAGGGGATGACCTGAGCCTGTCCAGGAACGCTCTGGAGGTCGTGGAGTACCCGGAGATGATATATGATGTGATGATCGACGTGGTGAGGAGGGAGACAGCTGCCGGGAGGGACATCGTCTATCATACGGACGGCAGGGTACAGATTCAGTAATGAAGAACAACAAGTAATGAAGAAGATAATCCTTGCGGCCATGGCGCTGAGCCTTTCCATGGTCCTTTCTGCACAGAGGCTCACTATACTTCATACCAACGACACTCACAGCCACATCGACCCTGTCCGCTCCGGGGTGGAGGCAGGACTCGGCGGTGTCGTGGAAAGGGCTGCCTATATAGACAGCGTGAGGACGGCTGACGGGAAAAGGAACGTCCTGCTGGTGGATGCCGGGGATTTCAGCCAGGGTACATCCTATTTCACAAAGCTCCGTGGAGACCTGGAGGTGGAACTGATGAATGCGATGGGGTATGACGTGACGGCACTCGGGAATCACGAATTTGACAACGGCCTGGACGAGCTTGCCCGCAGACTGCGTGATCTTGACTGTCCTGCAGTATGCGCAAACTACGAATTCACCGGCGGTCTTAATGACATAGTCAGGCCTTATGTGATAATCCGTCGCGGAGGCATGAAAATAGGCGTGATAGGTCTGCTTACCGATGTGTCGAGGGTGGTGGAGAAGCATATTGCGGACAATCTCAGGTATCTCGATCCGGCGGAGGTGACAAACAGGTATGCCGGTTTCCTGCGCAATGTGAAGAAGTGTGACATGGTCATCTGCCTGAGCCATCTGGGATATGACGGCGGGCCTGATACGGATATGGCTCTTGCCGGGAGAATAAGGAATGTGGACCTTATCATCGGGGGACATTCGCATACTTTTCTCGAGAGCCCTTCTGTCGTTTCGGACCTGGACGGAAACCCGGTGACTGTCGTGACAGACGGATGCTGGGGACTTTATGTCGGGAACCTTAAAGCCGGTCTTCCAGAATAAGAGGGTGTCCGGATGTCTGCCAGAGGAGAGGTAACAGGGGATCTCGGATGGGACGGTCTGCACCGCCCGCGGATATATTATGCCGTGATTACCACGTTCTGCGGGCTTTTCCTGTCTGTGCTCGACGGGATGATATGCAATGTGGCCCTTCCGACAATGGCTGTGGACATGGGCATATCTCCATCGGATTCCATTTGGATAGTAAATGCCTTCCAGCTGGTGATAATGATGCTTCTTCTGCCATTCGCGTCACTCGGTGAACTGGCAGGCTACAAGAATGTATATCTCGGAGGGGTCGTGGTATTCTCCGCGGCCTCTCTTTTCTGTGCCCTTTCACACACTTTCCACATGCTTGTGGTATCAAGGGTATTCCAGGGTATAGGCGCAGCCATGATAATGAGTGTCAACACTTCCCTTATAAGGATAATCTACCCTAAGAGGCATCTGGGCAAGGGAGTAGGACTGAATGCGACTGTGGTGGCCATTGCATCTGTCGCAGGTCCGACCATCGCGGCAGGGATACTTTCCGTGACCACTTGGGAATGGCTTTTCGCCGTAAACGTCCCTATCGGGATCGTGACATGGTTCATGGGCAGGAAATTCCTTCCGGACAATCCGACACGTGTGACCGGCAGGCGTTTCAACTGGACGGACGCAGCCCTCAATGCCGCCACTTTCGGCCTTATGATAGGGTGTCTCGAGGCTTATTCCCATGGGCTTGACTGGCACAGGATACTCATTGCAGTGGCAGTATTCCTCCTTGTGGGCGCTGTCTATGTCCGTTCCCAGATGGGGAGGGACTATCCTATGCTTCCGTTCGACCTTCTCCGTATCCCGATGTTTTCCATGTCAGTGGGCACCAGCATAATATCCTTCACGGTACAGCAGCTTCTGATGGTGTCGATACCGTTCATGCTCATGCACAGCTACGGTTATGACGCTGTGGGTACGGGGCTGATAATGACCTCTTCACCGCTTGCAATCATGTTTGTCGCCCCTGTGGCCGGCTGGATGATCGGGAAGATCCATCCGGGAGTGCTCGGAGGTATTGGCATCACTCTCATGAGTGTCTCGTGTTTCCTGCTTTCTTTCATGCCTCAGGATGCGACTCATTTCGGATTCGTATGGAGGATAATGCTCTTCGGTGTCGGTTTCGGGATGTTCCAGTCTCCCAACAACCACATACTGCTTTCCTCCGCGCCTCCGCACAGGACAGGAAGCGCCGGCGGGATGCTTGCCTCAGCCAGGCTCACAGGACAGACTACGGGAGCCGCCCTTGTGGCCATGATGTTCAATTTCTATGACATAAGGGCTCCTCACAACGCTCTCCTTCTGGGCGGGATCATGGCTTTGGCAGGGGCGCTTCTTTCGAGCCTGAGGCTAAAAGTAAAGTCAAGGCAATGAGTATGGATGCAATATTGACAGACAGGCATGCTGTCATGAAGACACTTTCCCGTTCCGCGGCCGTACTGGCTGCGGTATTGATATTCATCCCTGTTTCCGGGGCATGCAGGCACAGGGACCTGCTCTACAGTGAGTTTGTCTCTTCCGGGGCCGCCTCCTCAATCCTTCCGGCAGAGGACTGGTTCCCGTATCCGGACTACGCTGACAGGGATGCCTGGGAGAGGCTTTTCGGAGATGCAGCCAGGGATGCTGTGGTGCGTGCCGGGGAATATCTCGGCTATGTGTGGCAGAATGTCCCGCTGACAGCCTATCTCGCATTCGAGAGGACAGGGGACAGGAGGCAGATGGAGGTGCCGTATAATGAGAACAGGGCTGCTCTCAACGCGCTTGTGCTCGGGGAACTTGCTGAAGGGAAAGGCAGGTTCACGGACCAGATTCTGGACGGTATCTGGACAGCCGTGACCATGCCTTCGTGGATTTATTCCGCACATGGCGCCAGCCAGCCTGGAGGACGTTCCCTGCCTGATGCCAGATATCAGATAATTGACCTTGCATCAGCAGGATACGGTGCCCTTGTCGCTGTGACATATCATTTTTTCAAGGACATTTTCATGCAGGTCAACCCATATATATGCCATGAGATAGAGCATTCTCTGGAGGAGAAGATAAAGGGACCATACCTTGACGCTTCTGTCCGCGGCTCCAACTGGTGGATGGCTCTGGACGGAGAGGATGCCGGGCCTGTTTTCGTGAACAACTGGAATCCGTGGTGCAACTCCAATGTCCTCCTTACGTTCCTTCTCACGGAAAAGGACCCGGACAGGCTGAGGGAGGCTATGGAGCTGTCTGTAAGGTCAGTTGACAAGTTCCTCGGCTATGTGAAGGGCGACGGGGCATGTGAGGAAGGTCCTTCCTACTGGAGTCATGCATTCGGGAAACTGTTTGACTATCTGGAGATTCTTCAGTATGCGACGGGAGGCAGGATGTCCGTTTTCGGTGAACCGCTCCTCAAGGACATGTGCGAGTATATACACCGTTCGTACATCGGGGAAGGCTTCGTGGTTAATTTCGCTGATGCCCCGCCTGTGCTTGAAGCAGACAATACTTTGATATACAGGTCCGGAAAGGCCTGCGGAAGCAAGGAGGCCGAAGACTTTGCCCTGTCTCTGCTGTACAGGCCTCAGCAGGGCAGGTTCGTCCATCCCGGCATCACTCCGGGAAATGATGTGTGGAGATCCCTCGGGTCTGTGGCATGTCATGTGGAGATGTCTTGTGCTGCCGATTCCCTTAATGCCCTTCTGGATACAGTGCCGTTGCCAGGGCTGCCGGCTTTGCTCCAGAAGACTCCTTCTGACGTGTCGTGGTATCCGGAGACAGGACTGTGCCTTATGCGAAACGGCGGAGGCTGGTTCTGCGGTGCCAAGGCAGGGTCGAACGGGGAGAGCCACAATCACAACGACGTGGGGTCCTTTATCCTCTACATTGACAGTGTCCCCGTATTCGTGGACGCCGGGACAGGTACATATACCAGACGGACTTTCAGCCATGAGCGCTATACCATCTGGAATATGCAGAGTGACTGGCACAACCTTCCTGCAATCAACGGCACTTCCCAGATAGCCGGAGCGGAGTTCATGGCCCGCGATGTCGTCTGCGATACCTCAAGACGTTTTTTCAGTGCCGATATATGCGGGGCCTATTCCGGAGCGGCTTCATGCAGGAGCTGGGTGCGGTCATATTCATTGGAGGACGACGGGCTGGTCATAAAGGACAGGTATGCCCTGGAGAAGAGGGTGATGCCTGATGTCACCGCTTTCCTGGTCCAGGGCATGGTGTTTCTTCCTGGCGAGGAATATATCCCTTCGTCGGAGGGTGTCCCTGCCAAGGCTGTGCGTGAGGGGACTGTCCTTACCAAGTCTGACCTTCTGATGAAGAGGACCGTCAGGCCTGGTACCGTGGCGGTTTCCAACAGAGGGGTGACTGTCGAGATGTCCTTCCCTCCTTTCCTGACCCCTTCCGTGGAGACAAGGGAGCTTTCCGATCCTGAACTACGGTCCTCATGGGGGCCGTCTCTCCGCCGCATCCTGTTTAAAACACGACAGGATGCCCCATGCAGGACATCCTGTACGTATATTGTGCGCCGTCTCAGGACGGAATAACCCGGACATCTCCCGCTCACCAACGTGGCTCCAGGTGTCTTTCAGACAGCCTGTCCTGGACTATTTCCCTGTAATGCGCGGATAGGTCGATCATTGTGCCTTCCTTGAGGACAGTTTCAGGTATATCTGTCACAATGCGGTTTCCGTAAGGCTGGCCGTAGTCTTCCGATGATATCCTTGAGATGGTTACAGGGCTGTCCCCGAATGTCCTGGTGACTTCGAACACGAGAGTCTGCTTCTTCGGGTCTGCCGTCACCTTGCCCCAGAAACCCGGGAAGAATACCGGGAGCACTGTCTTCTCCTTGCCTGTGACCACAGGGGCGAGCCTGAACTCTTTCTCGGGCACATTCAGCCCGCTGCCTGCAAGAAGGTCAGTGGAGAACCATGTGACAGGGGCGGTCATGTAGGACAGTTCGGCAGGGTTCCAGAGGTTCTGGCACCATGTCCATCCCTGCCTTAGATGGACGAGCTGTATGTGTCTCATTATTTCCATCGCGTCCTCGTAGTAACCGGCCTGCATGGCGGTGTAGGCTGTGTAGCTCTCGAGGTAGAAAGGCCAGCACTGGGAGCCCTCGTTGTGTCTTACCCTGAAAAAAGTTGACTCGCAAAATCAAAAAAAATGCGAATCAAACATTCATTCAAACGGGAGCTTTATTATGAGAAAGCGATGGATCTATACTTCAAGGGAGGCATGTGCGGGACCCATATCTGCAAGATTCTGCCCATTTCCCGTACCATTCTATATAAATGGATTGCTATCTTTGCGGAGGAGAACCCGCAAATGTCATCGATGAAACGAGTAAAAGAAGTCAAGAAAACCCTCTCGCCCTCACCGGTTGTTCAAGGAGATGAACAGCCGCAGACCATACAGGCACTTCAAGACGAGCTGAAGCGACTGCGGGAGCAGCTCAGGGAGGCCTAGATCAAGGCGGAAGCATACGATGAACTCATAAATATCGCAGAGGCCAAGTTCAATATCCCGATAAGAAAAAAAAGCTGGCGCCAAGCGGTAGAGAACCTGCATTCGAAGGATCCCGAACGGTATGGGGTTCAGTTCCTTTGCAGGCTGTTTGGCGTATCGAATCAGGCATATTGACGAAAAGTCTGACATCCGTCTTATCCACCACTCCGGCCGTGGTTGCCAGTACGCCAGTTCGGACTATGTCAGCATTCTGAATGGCAGGCATATCCGCATCAGCATGACCGAATCCGGAGACCCCAAAGACAACGCCCAGGCGGAGCGAGTCAACAATACAGTGAAAAACGAACTCCTTAAAGATATGCACTTTGCAAGCATCGGAGAAGGTAGCCCGTGCAGTTGACTTCTACAACAACGAACGTCTTCATATGAGCATTGACATGATGACCCCGTCCATGGCAGCCCGTTGTGATGGGGAAATCCCGAAGCGGTGGATCAGTTACCGTGAGAGAGCAATCCGGAAAAAGCAGGCGCAAGTGCCGAAGTGGCGAGTATGGTGCCCCAGTCCTTCTGCTCCTATTTCAAGGAGAGGACAGGAAAGTCCCCTATGGAATTCATCAATGAAGTACGCATCTCGCATGCATGCAAGATGCTTCATGTGGAGGAATACAGCATAGAGTGTATATGCTATGATACCGGCTTCAGCAGCCTGTCCAACTTCAACCGTCAGTTCAAGCATACCACGGGGCTTTCCCCGAGCGCGTTCCGTGCCAGTATCCGCATGAAGGCGTGACAGCCCCGTGTCAGAGTATGTTCAGGCTCTGTTCCTTTATCTTCTCCAGTTCGTCCTTCATGCGCACGACGATTTTCTGGATGTCGGAGTTGTTGGCCTTGGAGCCTGTGGTATTGATTTCCCTGCCCATCTCCTGGGCGATGAAGCCCAGCTTCTTGCCTGGCTGGGGGTCAGAGTCTATGGTATCCATGAAATACCGGCAGTGCTGGCGGAGACGCACCTTCTCCTCGTTGATGTCAAGCTTCTCGATATAGTATATCATCTCCTGTTCGAGACGGCTCATGTCAGGCTCGAGCTTCAGCTCCTCGAAACGGGACAGTATTTTTTCTCTTATGGCTGCAACGCGTTCGCTCTCATGCTGTTCCACCATGTTCACGAGGCTGAGGATGCTGGCTACCTTTGCAGTCACGTCCCTGTAGAGGGACTCGCCTTCGCGCATACGGAACTCGTTGGTCTTTTCCAGCGCTTCCCTTATGCATGCTTCGACGGCAGGCCAGTTCCCGTCGTTGATTATGTCAGCCTTCTTCATGTCGAGCACATCCGGGAAGCGAAGGATGGACTGGAGGATGTACGATGAGTCCGTGAAGCTGATGTTGGGGAATTTCCTTGTGATGCTTGACGATATTTCGTCTATCTGGCGGAAATATTCCATCACGAGTTCCTGGTTTATCTTTTTTGCGCTTTCGGCGGCATTTGCCTCGAATGTGATGAAAATATCTATGCTTCCGCGCTTTAGCTCGTCTGCAACCATCTGACGCACATATAGTTCCTTGTCTTTCGGCAGGAGAGTGGTCTTCAGGCTGATGTCTGCGTTCTTGCCGTTCAGGGACCGGATTTCCACACTGAGTTTTCCGGACTCGAGGACTGTCTCGGCCTTCCCGTATCCGGTCATTGATTTTATCATGATTCGTAAGATTAAATGTTCCAAACTTTCTGATGGCGCAAAAATACTATTTTTTCTGAGGTGTAAGTATTATATTTGTGACGTTTTTGGCCGTCTGACGGCATAAATGGTAGAATATGAGGAAATTTGTCATGAATGCGGCTGTCGTGTCACTTGCACTGGCCGTGACTGGCTGCGGCCAGCCGAAGAATCCGGCTCCTGCCCGGGAGGGGTCAAGAATAGACTATTCGATGTCGTTTTTCAGAAATGTGGTGTCGGCTTCCGGTCCTGAGGACAATGTCTTCGTCTCCCCGTACAGTGCCGGAGTGGCTCTGTCAATGCTGGCCGAGGGCGCGCAGAAACAGACCGCGGAAGAGTTGGATATGGCTCTCAATGGTGTGAGGTTCAGTGGGAAAGAGGTCGTGGCTGATTCTGTCGTGGATGTCCGTGCAGCCAACTCAGCCTGGATACGTGACGGTTTTAATGTCAGGAAGGACTATGCCGACAAGCTGTCTGAGGATTACAGGGCCTCGGTTTCCAGTCTTGACTTCAGTGACCCGGCAAGCGTGGATGTGATTAATTCCTGGTGCTCGGACAACACGGAGGGCAAGATAACCGGGATTATCGACAATATCAGTCCTGACATGGTGATGTTCCTTATGAATGCCCTCTACTTCAAGGCTCCGTGGGAGGAGAAGTTTGACGGGAATGTCACTGCTGATGCCGTATTCCACGGATTTTCAGGGGACAGCGAAGTGCCGTTCATGTTCAGGAAAGGAAAGATGGAGTATGCCGGATACGGCGGACATCAGATGGTGCGTCTCCCTTATGCCGGCGGCAGGTACAGCATGCTTGTCCTGCTTCCTGCGGAGGATGTGTCCCCGGATGCGGTCCTGCCGTATCTGGACGAGAAGTCTTACAGGGAAGCTGTAGGGGCGCTTTCGGAGACGGAGGTGATACTCCGCCTGCCGAAGTTCCGGATAGAGACATCCACGCGTCTGAACAGGGCCCTTTCCGCCATGGGGGCGAAACGTGTATTCACCGGTGCGGCCGAGCTTGGAGGTATCTCTGACGCTGACATCGCAGTGGATGAGGTCAAGCAGAAATGCTATGTAGAGGTGAACGAGGAAGGGTCTGAGGCGGCGGCTGTCACGAGTATAGGGATAAGGCTGACTTCCGCCAATGTGGGCCCGAAGCCTGTCTCCATGACTGTGGACCGTCCGTTCCTTTTCATGATAGCCGATATGGAGAATGACAATATCCTGTTTATGGGCAGGATTATGAATCTGGAGAAGTAAATGGATATGAAAAGAAGCTTTCCGTTGATTTACAGGGCAGTGTCCTGTGTGGTGGCCCTGGCTTTCTTCCTCCTTCCGAGTCTCGAGGCGAGGCCGAAAAAGACGGACGGGACGGTAAGGCCCGGAATCGAAGTCCTGGAAAGCAGGGGATTCAGCTGCCTGAAAGGCAAGAGGGTAGGGCTTGTTACCAATCCGAGCGGGGTAGACAGGAACATGCGATCCACAGTGGACATCCTGTTCAACGCTCCCGGAGTAAGCCTTGTGGCCCTTTATGGCCCGGAGCATGGAGTCCGTGGCGATGTCTATGCCGGCGGAAAGGTCACGGATACCGTTGACCCGGCGACGGGACTCCCGGTATATTCGCTTTATGGCGCCACGCGCAAACCTACGCCACAGATGCTCGAAGGGATAGACGTGATGGTATATGACATACAGGATGTGGGTGTCCGGTCTTATACTTTCATAAGCACTCTCGGCCTGGTGATGGAGGCATGTGCGGAAAAGGGGATTGAAGTCGTGGTTCTTGATCGTCCCAATCCGCTGGGTGGCAATAAGGTAGAGGGTCCGTATGTGGAACCGGGATTTTTTTCCTTTGTCAGCCAGTACCGGATACCTTATATATATGGTCTTACGGTAGGGGAGCTTGCTCTGCTTATCAACAACCAGGGCCTTAACCGCGGCCAGCTCGGCGACAGGGCCCCTTCGAGGTGCAAGCTGACAGTGGTGCCTATGGAGGGATGGCGCAGGGACATGCTCTATAAGGATACGGGCCTTCCGTGGGTGCTCCCGTCCCCCAATATCCCGTCAGACGAGGCTGCACTGTGTTATCCGGCCTCCGGGCTTTGCGGTGAGCTGTACGGTTTTTTGAACATCGGTATCGGATATACCCTTCCGTTCCAGGTCTTCGGGGCTGAATGGATGGATGCCGAGAGGCTCAAGGAGACACTTGACAGCTACAGGCTTCCGGGGGTGGCTTTCCGCACTGTTTATTTCACTCCTTTTTCCGGCAGTTCCAGGGGCAGGCTGGTCAAAGGCGTGCAGTTCTTCTTCACCGACTATGACGCGGCGGCTGTCACCGAAGTCCAGTTTTATGTGATGCAGGCTGTGGCCCAGTTGTATCCTGACAAGGGAGCCTTTGAAGTGGCCAATGGCGTGGGGCTCTTTGACAAGGTATGCGGGAGTGACTATGTGAGGAAGACATTCGGAAAGGCATACCGTTTTTCGGATATCCGGGATTACTGGAGGAAGGATGCCAGGGAGTTCCAGCAGATCTCCAGGAAATATTATCTTTATAAGTGAAATAAAATTTGCAGAATAAAAAATGTTTTCTACCTTTGCAGTCCCGTAAATGATCGGCGATGCTTAGCTAAATCGGAATCAGAAATAAACGACGGTTTTTTGAAGTTTATTTTTGTGCCAGTACAAGGCGGGCAAGCGAAGAAGGAGGGAGTTTACTGATGTAAATAACCGACTGATGATGCGAAGTCCAACGCAGTAATGGCCAAAAAGAAACGAAAAAAGGGAGCATAGCTCAGTTGGTTCAGAGCGTCTGCCTTACAAGCAGAGGGTCGGGGGTTCGACTCCCTCTGCTCCCACCACCCGAAAGGGCAAACCGAAGCAAAATCCTGAAGTCCACAGACTTCGGGATTTTTGTTTATGGTATTTATGAAAGATTTTCTCGGACAGTGAAACATTTCCCTGAAAAAACGGTATAATGATATACAACGGTATCAATACTGCCGGCGTTATGGGGCTGTTCTGGTTTTGACAGCATCAGACATCGGACGGTAAGCACGCCGGGCGTGGGAGGTTTGCCCGTAAATCTCAGCTTCCAAAAAATTAGTTGGCAACAACAATTATGCACTCGCTGCCTAATCTACCAAGTAGCTTAGCTTAATCGACGGCCGCCAAGGCTGCGGCCGCGACGAGTATCCCTCCAGGCTTTAGGCCGGTTATGTCTGGAATACGGGGTATCATCCAAACCGGATGCACAGAGGGACTCCTTTAAACTCTGCCAAGACCTGAAGGATAAGTGGCGGATGGCCTGTCTCCCGGCAGCCCGCCATCGACAACCAAAGAGAGACTAAGCGTGTAGAAAGCCGCCGGGTGCGGTGTTTGGACGGCGGTTCGAGTCCGCCCAGCTCCACTGTTCGCGTTCAGTGACGAAGAGATATTCGGCTCCGAATATGTGCAGCCTGTCGCTCGGGTCCGTACCGAGCTTTTTCCGAAGGGCGTCACTGCTCATCCTTATGTTTTTCGCAGTCACCTCCGCCTGGGGGTATTTCCGTGCCGCTGCACGTATCCCGCGGCCTGTCATCGGGAAGATTTCCAGTATCCTGAATATTTTCCCTAACCCGCGGAGTTTTTCCGCCTTCTCTTTCCCGCTGAAAAGGTACAGGTGTGTCCCCGTGGACAGTTTCGTCACTCCTAATCTGCTGCTTGTCAGTCTGAAAGCCCCTGATTTCATAAGGCCTTTCCCCGGTTCGAAAAGGTATTCCGCTCCCCTGACCTCTTCTTCATTCGCCGGGAATGTCGCCTGTGCGGACTTCTCTTCCTGTCTTGTGAACGGGAATGTGCTGCCGTCATCTCTGCATACTTCTATGAGGGTCTCCCCGTCATATTCCCTGTCAAGTACGGCTAGAAGCTCCTTACATTCCCCGTCCGATGCCACGACATGGAGAGCGCGGCACCGCTTCCCGAGCCTGCCGGTCACCATGTCAATGTCGGCCATGGGGGACAGCTTCACCATCAGGAACCTCGATATGGACAGGAGCTCATCCTCCAGGGCAAGCACATCCGGTCTGCAGTCTTCCATCAGGAAAACCTTTTTCCCTTCCCCGTCCCTTCTGGCCGGGTCGAGGAATATCAGGTCAGGCCGGAATCCCGTGAGGATATCTGCAGCGCGGCCAGGCTCGAGCACCCCGCACCTAACGGTCACGTTGTCCATGCGGAGCAGCGCGAAATTGCGGCGGGCGGCTTCCGCCAGGGATGCGTCCGCTTCGTTGTACAGCACATGCCCGGCGATTTTTGAAAATGCCCAGCTGTCCACGCCCATGCCTCCTGTAAGGTCGGCTATGCCGGCCCCGGAGGATGCGCTTTCTGTTTCTTCAAGCAGCTGTCTTGCCACTTCCGCCTTGTACATGGCTGTATGCTGGGAACTGCACTGCTCTGTGGAGAGCATGGAAGGGAAGGCCAGCCCGGGTTCCGCGTACCAGGCCGGGACTTTCGACTTGAGTTTGCGCCGCGCCTGGATCGTGCCGGCTGCGAGTCCGATGTCGATGTCTTTCCACTTATCCCTGGAGAGCAGGAGCCTGGCCGGGTCATCATCCCCGTGTTCAAGAATGAAACTTCTGAAGTTGTCTGAATTCATTGGGCAAATATACGCAGAAGCCGAGAGCAATGCAAATGCGAAAGCATCAGACAGGCATTGCCGAGGCGTGAACCGCGCTACCCTATGCTGGTGAGCCGCAAAGTGTTGCGCCTGCAGTACATAGTGCCATTATTATTTGCTGCAGTGCAGAAAAAAACGTAATTTCGTGGAGATTTTGAAGTATAACTAAATCATTTGGATTATTATGAAAAAATTATTTCTTCCATTGGCGGTGTTGTGCTCGGCACTGCTGACCGTCGGATGCGACAAGGGTAACGGATTTTCAAACAACTTGCAGTTCGATGATGCCACACATACTGTCACAGGAGCTGTCATCAACCTCTATGAAAGGACTGAGTACGAAACCAACTATGAGATCTATCTGCTTCTGGACGGTACGAGGTACGGAGGTGACATCGGCGGTGCCGTTTATTTTGACATGTACTTCGACGGGGAAGTGTACGACCTTCCTGCCGGGACCTATGTGATGGCTTCTGGGAACATCCTCGATTCCGGAGAATATTTCTACAATACCGAGACTGAAGAAAAAGATGTCAACCTGACCTCAGGCACGCTTACGGTCTCCAGGAGCGGGGACAACTATACTTTCACCTTTGAAGGTAAGGCCATAGACTATTACACGGACCCGGGAACCGCTGAGGAAAAGCCGTTCAGCTGCAGCTATTCAGGACCTGTCGAATACAGGGAAGACGGTGACGGCACTGTCGGGTTCTCCGTCACTCCGGCATCTGAACCTTCGCGTATGATGGAAAAAAGAAGATAAGCCGGATCGGAGGATTGCTGCTTTGTATTGGATTGATATTCAGGGTCATAAACGTTGTTTATGGCCCTGTTGTGCATTTAGTGCTCTTTTTCTTGTTTAAAATATCCGGAATGTCCGATAATTTTATAAATTTGTAAGATTTGTGGCGGAAGCCGTTAAATTTATCACGAAGAAACAGGGAATTAACTTTAACTGATTAATAATATGGAAACTACAAGAGATTTCAAACAGGTTGCCCAGAGCTGGCTCGACGGCAACTATGATGAAGAGACCAAGAAGCAGGTGAAGGACCTCATGGATAACGACCCTGCCGGTCTGGAGGACGCATTCTACCGTAACCTGGAGTTCGGTACGGGCGGACTACGCGGCGTGATGGGCGTAGGTACCAACCGGATGAATAAATATACGGTAGGTATGGCGACCCAGGGTCTTGCGAACTATATCAGGAAACATTGTTCAGGCGATGACATAAAAGTATGTGTGTCATACGACTGCAGGAACCACAGCAAGGAGTTCGCGAAGATTACTGCTGATGTCTTCTCGGCAAACGGGCTTCATGTATATCTTTTCGAAAGCCTGCGTCCTACTCCGGAACTCAGCTACTCGATCAGGAAGACCGGTGCCCAGTCCGGCGTTATGGTCACAGCCTCCCACAATCCTAAGGAGTACAACGGATACAAGGTCTATTGGGCTGACGGCGCCCAGATCACTTCTCCGGTGGACAAGGACATTGTGGCCGAGGTCAATGCGATATCAGACCCGTCGATGGTGAAGTTCACCCCGGGCGAAGGCGCCGGAAGGATTGAGATGATGGGCAGTGAGATGGACAAGGCATATCTCGACGATATTCTCTCTCTCATGCTTTCACCTGATGCCCGCGCAAAGCACAGTGATATCAAGATAGTCTATACACCTCTGCACGGGACCGGTGTACGTCTGGTGCCTATGGCTCTGGAGAGGCTGGGCTTCAAGAACATATACCATGTGCCTGAGCAGGACGTGAATGACGGGGATTTCCCTACTGTCCAGTCGCCTAACCCTGAGGAGCCTTCCGCCCTGAAGATGGCAGTGGAGACAGCCGACAGGGAGCACGCCGACATTGTCCTGGCCACTGACCCGGATGCCGACCGCATGGGTATCGCTGTCCGTGACAATGACGGGAAGATGGTCCTCTTCAACGGAAACCAGACCGGTTCGATGCTTACCTATTATATATTGACCCGCTGGAAAGAGCTCGGGAAACTGGATCCGTCCAAATATGTCGTCAAGACCATCGTGACCACCGAACTGATCCGCGCCATCGCGGAGAAATTCGGCGTGAAGGTCTACAATGTCCTCACCGGGTTCAAATACATAGCTGAAATCGTCAAGCAGAACGAAGGCAAGGGCGAGTTCATCTGCGGAGGCGAGGAAAGCTACGGATTCAATGTCGGGGAGTTCGTCCGTGACAAGGATGCTGTCATCGCCTGCTCCATGGTGGCCGAGTGTGCATGCTGGGCTGCAGAGCAAGGCCTTACCCTCTACCAGCTCATGCAGAAGATATACAAGGAGTTCGGATATTACAGGGAGTCGCTTACTTCGCTCGTGCGCAAAGGAAAGGCCGGTGTAGAGGAGATAGCTGCCATCATGACAGATATGAGGAACAACCCTCCTGCCGAGCTTGCAGGTTCCCCTGTGGTGAAGGTCATCGACTACAACAAGCCTGAGGAGACAGGGCTTCCTAAGTCTAATGTTCTCCAGTTCTTCAGTGAGGACGGGGATGTCGTTTCGGTAAGGCCTTCTGGTACAGAGCCTAAGATCAAGTTCTACTTCGGAGCCAGAGGAGCCGAGGCTGACGCCAAGATAGAGAGACTCCGCGGACAGTTTGTCAAATGATCAGCAGTGCCATGAAGACAAGGACTTTCATATTGACCGCAGGTGCCATGCTTATGGCATCTGCGATGTCCGTTTCTTGTACAGACAAGAACAATACATTGACCGATAAGGAGATAAAGGACGGGTGGACCCTCCTTTTCAACGGAGAGACCCTCGACGGCTGGCGTGATTATAACGGGACTGAACTTACAGTCCCGTGGCATGTGGTGGACGGGTGTATCCAGGCCAAGGGCACCGGAAGCGATGCCAGCGGATACATAGTCACTGACAAGGAATACGAGAACTTCATCCTGTCATGGGACTGGAAGCTGTCCAAGGGAGGCAACAGCGGTATGCTCTACCATGTGGTGGAGAGACCCGAGTTCGGTGTCCCATACGTGACAGGCCCGGAATACCAGCTGATCGACGAGCCGAATTTCCCGGAAAAACTGGAGGAATGGCAGAAACTGGGCGTGGACTATGCCATGTATCTTCCAGACAAGTCGAAGATGAAGGTCAACCCTTATGGAGAGTGGAACAACTCGATGATAGTCTTCGACAACGGCCATGTCGAGCACTGGCTCAACGGGGAGAAGATCCTGGAGTTCGAGGCATGGACCGATGACTGGTTTGCCAGGAAGAACAGCGGCAAATGGGCCCATGCTCCTGAGTACGGCCTGGGACACAAGGGCGTGATCTGTCTTCAGGACCACGGCTATCCTGCTTCTTTCAGGAACATCAAGATAAAGGAGCTTCCGCGAAAAGCCGGCAGGACCGTAGAACTGTTCAACGGGAAGGACCTTTCAGGATGGGAGGTCTATGGTACTGAGAAATGGTATGTCGAGGATGGCCTCCTGGTCTGCGAGAGCGGTCCGGACAAGGGGTACGGCTATCTCGCCACACGTGAATACTATGATGACTACGACCTGAGTGTGGAGTTCAGACAGGAGAAGGACGGCAACAGCGGAGTATTCATCCGTTCATGGGTGGAGCCCGTGGCCAGAGTGCACGGATGGCAGGTGGAAGTGGCGCCTCCTGACCACGACACAGGCGGGATATACGAGTCATACGGACGCGGATGGCTTGTGCAGATTCCTCAGGAAAAGGAGAATATCCTCAAGTACGGGGACTGGAACACCCTGCGTATCAAGGTGCAGGGCGACAATGTACAGACCTGGCTCAACGGGCAGGAGATGGTGGACCTCACTGATGCCGGAATCGGCGGCGGTAAAGGCCGTATCGCACTGCAGATCCATGACGGTGGAGGCATCAAGGTCTATTGGAGGAATCTCCGTCTTTCTACGTTATAACTGTAAACCGCAATAATATGGAAAGGACACTGGTAATACTTAAACCCGGCACCCTCCAGAGAGGCCTTGTCGGTGAAGTCATTTCCCGTTTTGAGAAAAGAGGACTGAAACTGGTCGCAATGAAGATGAAACAACTGGACCAGGACATCCTGGATGTGCATTACGCCCATCTGAAAGACAAGCCGTTCTTCCCTTGGCTCTGCGACGGGATGATGGCCGCCCCGGTGATTCTGTGCTGCTGGGAGGGCTTTGAGGCCGTGAAAGTCGTCAGGGCTATGGCCGGCTCCACCAATGCACGCAACGCCGCTCCGGGTACTATCCGCGGCGACTACGCGCTCAGCGCCCAGGAGAACATCGTGCACACCTCCGACTCTGTGGAGAATGCCAAAGTCGAGCTCGACCGCTTCTTCTCTCCGGAGGATTACTGCGAGTATCCTTCGCCTCTGAACCAGTATCTGTATGCACCTGACGAGAAATAGTCAGAACGGAGGACAGGATTCGAACACCATCTCCTCTCCTGAGGAAGGATGCCTGAACCTGATTTTCGAGGCATGAAGACAGAGCCGGCTCACGGCAGGGTCCCAGGACCCGCCGTAGAGCCGGTCTCCTTTTATCGGGAGGCTTAGTCCGAAAGGATGGGCCGCGTGGACGCGCAGCTGGTGGGTGCGTCCTGTAATGGGGCGGAACCTGACCCTGATCCATCCGTTCCCGCGTCCGGTAACCTCGAAGTGTGTTACTGCATCCTTCCCTTTGTCATGGTCCACTTTCTGGCGCGGGCGGTCGTGGTGGTCCGGTGCGATCGGGAGCGAGATCACTCCCTGCTCTCCAGGCTGCAGGAAGGCATTTCCTGCCCGGGATATCTCCCCGCAGGCTGCCGGGGCCAGGCTTTCCGTGTGAGGCCGCCCTCCAGGGGCATCCAGTAGTGCCGTGTACTCTTTTTCCACTTCATGCCTTTCGAACTGTCTCTGGAGGTCTTTCTGGCTTTTAGGGTTCCTTGCATAGATTATGAGCCCTGATGTGTCCATGTCCAACCTGTGTACGGAAAGGATCTGTCCTCCGGTGGTCTCTGACAGTATTTCCTGCAGGGACATTTCCCCGGTCTTGCCGGGTGAGGAGAGCATTCCTGAGGGCTTTTCGGCCACTATTATATCGTCATCCTCATACAGGGTCCTGGCTTTCATGCCGTGTTGTTCCAGTATGCCTGTGCTCTGTGTCCCCTGGCTGTCAGGCAGTTCTACGTCAAGCCCTTGCAGCATGAATCCCAGCAGAGGTCCGCATTTTCCGGTACATGAGGGATAGAATTTCCCGTGCAGCCTCACTTCGCCCTGCTTCCCGGACGGGGCCCCGTACCAGAATTCCCCCATTGCCAAAGGATGCAGCCCGTGTGTGTAGGCGTAATGCAGGAGTTTCGGAGCTGCACATTCTCCTGTGCCCCCCGGCGGAACGGCCCCTTTTCCCTCAAAGATCTGCAGGATGCTTTTCTGTTCTCCCAGCGCGTTCTCTACCACCATGTTCCTGAATATCCATTCCTGGAGTTCCTCAGATTTCCTCTGCCTCATCTCTTTCAGTCTCCTGATTTGCTCTGACATGGCGGCATACTGCCGTGCTGCCTCTTCTTCTGCGGCCCTGCATTCTGCCGTTATCCTTTTCAGCTGTGCTTTTTCATACTGGCTTTCCTTTATAAGCCTTTCTTCAGTGAGGCTGTCAGTCCCGGCTTTCCTTGTGGCATCCCGTCTGGCCTTGCTTTCTGCCATGCGGGATTTCCATGCTGAAATCCTGCGCACGGATTCTTCCTTCGCCGTCTCCAGATTTCTTGCCGCCTCTTTCAGTTCCGGATTTTCTCCGGCTTTCCTGATTTCTTCATTTAACTTGCTGACAATCCTTTCCTCTTTCTTGAAATGGCCTTCAGGATCAGTGAGATCCATTACAGGGGGCACGAAATAGGGAATGGTGCCCCGGCCTCCGGCAAGTCCGGAGAAACCTGCCAGGAACCCTGTACTTCCATCCTGTCCTCTGACCACCAGTACGCCGAGCATTTTCCCTTCGGAGAATGCCGCCTGCAGTTCGTCGCAGGCTGATATGTGCTCGAGGACCATTCCTGCCGCCAGCATTGTCACCGGAGCCGGTGTATAGCGGAACGGGTATGTGAAACGGTCCGGAATGCCGTATTTTCCGGCTTCCGGACCGAGACTGTGGACGAGTGTCACGTCAGTTTTCGTCATCTTCGTTTTCAGAGATTATCAGCAGCCTGTCCCCGACCTGGAGTTCGGCGCTGCCGTTCGGAACGATGAACCTGTCGCCTCTCTTGATCATCATCACCAGCATCCCGTGGGGCAGTTTCACTTCCTTGAGCGTGTTGCCTTTCTTCATTGAATCCTCTGTGAGGGTTATCTCCACGAGCTTTCCCGCCTCTTCAGGCACCTCGATGCCGAACATGTTGTCATCCTCCGGTACCGGGAGGCTGAGGTGCAGCTTGTTGGCTGACCATGTGATGCTGCTTCCCTGTATGATAAGGGACAGGAGGGTGATGAAGAACACTATGTTGAAGATCAGACCGGAACCTTCCACATCCGCTATCACCGGATAGGTGGCGAAGATGATCGGTACGGCCCCGCGGAGTCCCACCCATGATATGTATGTCTTGGATGCGGTGGATATCTTCCTGAACGGAGCCAGCGTGAGGAACACTGTGAGAGGCCTTCCGATGAACATCATGAAAAGGCCTATGAGCAGGGCGATAGGTGCGACTGCCAGCATCTCGTGCGGATTGACCAGAAGTCCCAGGGTCACGAACATCACTATCTGGACAAGCCATGTCATGCCGTCCAGGAATGAGAATATCTCCTTTTTCGATGAGATCTTGTGGTTTCCTATGATCACACCGGCAAGATATACTGCAAGGTATCCGTTCCCCTGGAGTTTCGTGGTCACGGTGAATGTGAAGAACACGATGCTTATGAGCATGATTGCATAGAGCGGGGTGTTGGTCAGATGTACCTTGTTTAGTATCCAGACTGCGAAGTATCCCATTATGACACCTGCGATTATGCCCACCCCGAACTGAAGCACGAGGGTCTTGAGGGCATCGACAGTTATGGCCCAGGGCTCGATGCTTTCCGCTCCTGCGCCTGATATGGTGTTGGCTATCTGTATCAGGACTATGGTGAGGATATATGCCATCGGGTCGTTGCTTCCGCTCTCGAGCTCAAGGAGAGGCTGGAGGTTGTTCTTCAGCTTCATCCGGCTGTTTCTCAATATGTTGAATACTGATGCTGAATCTGTGGACGACATCGTTGCCGCGAGAAGGAGGCATGTCACGAACGGCAGGGAGATAGGGGCCAGACTCCATTGGGACAGCAGGAAGATGAAAAGTCCGGTGAATATTGTCGTAAGAAGGACTCCTATGGTGGAGAGTGCAAGCCCTTCCCCGAGTACAGGCTTGATTTCCTTTATCTTGGTTTCCATTCCGCCAGTAAACAGTATGACGCACAGGGCGATCATGCCGATGAACTGGGCGTGGTGCATGTTGTTGAACTGCAGCCCGAGCCCGTCGCTTCCGAACAGCATCCCTGCCACGAGGAAAAGGAGCAGGGACGGCAGCCCGAAACGGTAGCCTGCCTTGCTGATGAGAATGCTGCAGAATATCAGTATGGAACTGATGAGGAGGATGTTTTCTGATGTGAAATACATTGTGTACCTGTTTTTGCGGTTAATAATCTTAACGTCAGTATGACGAATTTATGTTTAACAATATTATATTAAAAATCAATATTTTATCATTTATGACCGGAATCCTGTCACACTGACGTTAAGGATTTCTTCCAGAAATCCTGTCAGTCCACCCCCAGTCACCTGACGGTGACAGCCCCGGTGGGGCATGCGGCTACGCTTCGCTCCGCCGGCACCTTCACTGCTTCGGTTTTCCTGACGGAAACCTCGCTGACGCTCCGGTGCGGCCCTGAAGGGCCCTGTTAACAGAAATCCTGTCTAAACCCCAGTCACTTCGTGACAGCCCTTGTTAAGGGGCGCCACCCCCCCTCCTTCCCCCTCGCCGGGGGACCTGTCGCAGGACACAGTCCTGCTCCGACAGAGGTAATTCGATGCAATTTAATGAATTAAATTCATCGAATTCGTGTTAATCTTATCATGCGGGTGCATCCTCACTGGAGCTTTATGTTCTGTGCCTTGTATTCCGTGCACCATTGCCTCAGGCCACATTCCCCGCATTTGGGCTTCCTGGCCGTACAGATGTATCTCCCGTGGAGGATGAGCCAATGGTGGGCAGTGGCCCGGAGTTCTGCCGGTATGTTCTCCGTGAGGTCCTTTTCCACAGCTTCGACAGTCTTCCCCTCGGAGAGCCCTGTCCTGCGGGAGACCCTGAATACGTGGGTATCCACGGCTATTACGGGCTTGTCATATACCACCGAGGCTATGACATTGGCCGTCTTGCGGCCCACTCCGGGGAGTTTCACCAGCTCGTCCGGGTCTTCCGGCACCTTGCTTTCGAAATCGTCCACGAGCATCCTTGCCATCCCGATAAGGTGCTTTGCCTTGCTGTTCGGGAAAGAGATGGACTTGATCAGCTCATAGACCTGTTCAAAAGACGCGCCTGCAAGGTCCTCCGGCTCTGGAAACGCCTTGAAAACCATCGGTGTGTACATGTTTACCCTCTTGTCTGTGCACTGTGCTGACAGAATGACAGATATGAGAAGGTGGAACGGGGTGTCGTAGTGCAGTTCTGTCCGCGGAGCGGGGACATTGGCCTTGAACCATCCCAATATGGCGGCATACAGGTCTTTCCGGTCTTTCTTATTCATTTTCGTGGATGTTTTCCGTTTGTGTTTCAGAGTCATCGTCTTGCGTTCCGGAATCTGCGGAAGCCTCCATGCACTTGCCGCCGGATGTTTCATGGACAGGAGGCTCTTCTGCCGGCGCCCCTGCAGGAGCCGCCGGCTCTGCCGGTGCAGGTGATGCGGGCAATTGCTCCCTGCATGTCTCGTCGGCGCAGACAAACACCCGGCCGTGGTATTTTTCCACTATGGACTTGTTGTGCGTCACCATCACTATCGCCGTGCCCCTGTCCCGGTTGATCCCCGTGAGCAGCTGCATTATTCCCTCCGCCGTGTCAGGGTCGAGGTTTCCGGTGGGCTCGTCGGCTATGATCACCTCCGGGCTGTTGAGCAAGGACCGCGCTATCGCCACCCTCTGCTGCTCTCCGCCGGAGAGCTGGTGGGGCATCTTGTGAGCCTTGTTGACCATACCGACCGCCTCGAGCACTTCCCTTATGCGGTCTGAAATCTGTCTTCCGTCCTTCCATCCTGTGGCTTTCAACACGAAAGAGAGGTTGTCCTCCACGCTCCTGTCCATCAGAAGCTGGAAATCCTGAAACACCACTCCCATCTTCCTCCGCAGATACGGTATGTCCTTTTCCCGGATTCTGCCCAGGTCATATCCGCAGGCGATGCCTTCCCCCCTGTACAGAGGGTTTTCCGCTATCATTGTCCTTATTATGGAGGTCTTCCCGGAGCCTACCCGCCCGATTATATATACGAAATCGCCTTTGCGGACGTCCATGTCAAGTCCGTAGATGACGGTAGTTTCGCCGTTCACTATGTCGGCGTTCCTGAATGAAATTATAGTTTCCCTGATTTCTCCCATCTGGCTGAACATTAAACTTTCAAAGATAATACAAAAAAGTGAGATACCTCATATAATAAAAACAGTGCCTACCCCTTGTTTCTCTTCCTATAGCAAGTGGGCATTTCTCCTGTATGCCTGAGAAAGACTTTTGAAAAATGGTACTGGTCATAGAATCCAAGCGAAGCGCTGATTTCTTTTATTTTCATATCTGTGAAATCCAGAAGACGGCATGCTTCCTGGATTTTCAGCTGGTTGAAATAGCAGAGAGGAGTATAGCCTGTTTTAGTGAGGAAAATATGCCCGAAATGGGAAGGGGAATACCTGACGTGTCCTGCAATTTCTTCAAGGGTGAGTTTTTTCCCGATATTCTTCAGCATGTATGCTATTGATTCCTGAACCGGGTCGTCGTTCTGCACCTTGCTTATCAGGTCAAACTGAGGAGTGTACTTGAACGAAGCGATGAAATGCCACAGACATAGACTGCTGTACTCAAGGTTGTCAGTACTGTAGCCCATCTGCAGGCTCTGGTATATTTCTTCAAACAGAAGAAGCCTGTCTTTAACTCTTGAGCCGGGACTGATGCCGATGTCGATGACCATGTTGTACATCCTGGAGAACAGACGGCTTGTGCTACCCGTGAAATGCAACCAGTATATACTCCATGGATTCTCATCGGATGCACCATATGAATGAGGGTGTTCTGCCTCTATGATGATGCACTGGTTTTTCCTGATTTCATGTCTGACGCCGCCGATACTGCACCAGCCATGCCCGTCGGTACAGAAGATGAGGATATGCTGGGAAGAGCCGTCTTTTCTCACGCGGTGGTGTCCGGCCGCTTTGGGATAATACCCTATATCTGTCACATACAGCATCCCCGTGAGTTCGTTTATGGCAAGGGATTCCTGTATTCTGGCAGGCAGTATAATCGCTTTCTGGTCTGCGAATCCGTCCTTCTTTCTTTCCATAACATTTGTTTATGCCGCTAATTTACTGACAGTTTCCGGATATAGAACGGCCGTTCCGTTATTTTTTACATCATAAACAAAAAAATCTACATTTCAAAAGTGCCGCCTGCTATGGAACCGTAGCATTGATTCTGAATGACAGCGCCGTGAAAACACGCCATTGGACGGTATGTGATATTTTTGCAATATACCTGTAAAACGGGACGGATCCGGCACCTGTAGGGAAAACTTTATCAAGCAAACCGGAATATTATGGAATATTCCCTATATTTGTGTTCGATGGAAAAACTTGAGGACAACATATTGATCGCAGAGTTGAAGCGGAATGATGCTGCCGCATGGCGCAGTGTCTATGATCGGCATTACGTGGTTCTGTGCAAGATTGCATATAGTTATGTCGGGGATAAGTTCTGGGCGGAATCCATAGTGGACGGCGTAATCTTTCACATGTGGGAAATCCGTTCCTCGCTCTCCATACGTACTTCTCTCCGCCAGTATCTCGTGAAGGCTGTACGAAACCGTTGTATCAACCATCTCCAGTCCGAGAAATCCAGATGTGTCTCATGTTTCTCATCCCTGCCGGACGGTTTTATGGATTCCTCTGTCAGGAACGCATCTGACAGCCTCCGCCCTCTGGACGCCATCCTCGGGAAGGAACTTGAAAAGGAGGTGGAAAACGCGGTTGCAGCTATTCCGGAAGATTCCAGACGGGTATTCCTGAAAAGCCGCTTCGAGAACATGAAATATGAGGAGATCGCCTTAGAGCTTGGAATAAGCGTGAATACGGTGAAGTATCATATAAAGAAGGCGCTGTCAGTCTTACGCGGCCGGTTGTCCCGATACATGGTCTTTCTGGCAGCAATTTTCATTGGAAATTGAAAAAAAATCAAAATTCCCGCTACCCGTTTTTTTTTCTCAACTGTCTATACTGCAAACGGACATAATATGGATGACACAACAAATAAGTTGAATGACGAAAAGACTCTGCTGACCGATGAAGAGCTCTGGTTTTCCGCTGCCGCTGCTGACAGTTTCCATGAATACGATGCGGAAGCAGGATATGCCCGTTTCTCAGAAAAAGTCCGTGAGGCGACCTCAAAGCCACACCGCAGGATAAGAGGCCTTCTGTACTGGACTGCCGCTGCCGCTGTGCTCCTGCTGGTCGCAGGCATGTCCTACTGGCAGGGCGGAAGACAGGTCAGGAAAGACTTTTCAGATATAGTAGTCGAAGCTCCGGCTGGTTCAAAGACCAGGATGACGCTCCCTGACGGTACCCGGGTTATGCTCAACGCCGGATCCCGACTGACGTATTCCCAGGGATTCGGCATGACAGACAGGACTTTGGAGTTTTCCGGGGAAGGATATTTCGAAGTGGAGAAGAATGAAAAGTTGCCTTTCGTCATTTCTACCAGAGAGCTGGATCTTACTGTACTTGGCACAAAATTCAATTTCCGGGACTATCCGGAGGACGGCGAAGCCACAGTAAATCTGCTGGAGGGAAAAGTAGCGCTTGACAACAACCTGAAGTACATGGAAACCCGTTATCTGCTGCCGTCCGACAGGATGGTGCTGGACAAGAAGACGGGGGAGATGCAGATTATCCGTGCCCAAGTGGAAAAGTCAGTCAAGTGGACAGACAATATCCTGACATTCGACGAAATGCTTTTGCCTGACATCGTGAAGGAACTACGCCGTTCATATAATGTAAATATAGTGATTGAAAACCCGGAACTTACTTCAGCCCGCTTCTACGGGGAGTTCGACCAGAGAACACAGAATATATATGATGTACTGGATATCTTCTCCGCTACTGGACGGCTCAGCTATGAAGAGGACGCGGACAGGACCATAAGACTGGAATAAAGGCTGCAGACCTGCGATAACCACATTAAGTATTAACCGCTAAAACACTGGCATCATGGACACTTGAAACAGACAATCAGGAAGATATAAAGGGCCGGACAATCTGGCTCATTGCCCGGCCTTGGAAATATCTTCGTTCCGTACTCACGGTACATGACTGGGAAGATTCCGCTAAAATAGGAAAATCTTCCCATAAACAGTTCGATAATAATTTTAAATTCCAAAAAAAAAATTTCATGGAAGGTTTGAAAAAGGCTATGTATGTAGCCCTGGCTTGCCTTTGTCTCGGCGGAACCGTTCATGCCCAGGATATAGACCTGACAATGAGGAATGTGACCGTCAAACAGGCAATAGACGAGCTTAAAGAAAAAAGTGGATATTCTTTTGTATTCTCTTCTGAGGATCTGGACACTGGAAAAAGAATTTCTGTCTCCCTGGATAATGCCGGTATCCGGGAGGCTGTCGGCCAGATTGTTGCCGGCCAGAATGTCTCATACGAGATAAAAGGGAAGGACATAATCATCCGGAGGATGGAGCCGGGACGTCCGGAGGGCCGCAAAACAGTAAAAGGCACTGTGACGGATGCATTCGGAGAACCTGTTATAGGTGCGACAATCGCTGTAAAAGGTTCCTCCACCCAAGTGACGATTTCGGACATAGATGGGAACTTCACCCTGACAGATGTGCCGGCAGATGCGGTATTGTCCGTGTCTTGTCTTGGCTTTTCTACAATGGATGTAACGGTTACCGACCAGGAAAACTATACGATACAGATGACAGCCGACACAGAGGCTCTGGATGAGGTGGTGATTATAGGATACGGTACCACTTCGGCAAAGAAGCTCGTGTCGTCCGTTACTGCAGTGGACGGGGAAGACCTGCAGGATCTCCCGTTCGCAAATATTACACAGACCCTCCAGGGTAGGGCGGCAGGTGTGATCGTGCAGAATTCCGGCGGCGAGCCGGGAAGTACTCCGTCCATATCCATAAGAGGAGGCGGAAACCCTGTCTATGTAATCGACGGAGTGATTTCCAATGACGGGTGGGATTTTACATCCCTTAATCCTGAAGACATCGAGAGCATCTCTGTCCTGAAGGATGCCGCTTCTCTTGCCGTATATGGCTCCCGTGCAGCTGACGGCATCATTCTGGTCAAGACTAAAGAAGGGCATGAGGGGAAGCGCAAGATTACATACTCATTCAATGCACAGTTCAGCCAGCCGACGTTCCTACCTGACAGGATGGATGCTTACACGTTTGCCAACTATGAGAATGCTACAGCTGTGGCTGATGGATATCCTGAATATTATATGTATACGGTGGAAGAGCTTGAACTGTTTCGTAATCAGACAGACCCTTATCACTATCCGGATACCGACTGGTATGATCTGGCTTTGAAGAATTTTGCCCCGGAATACAGGCATTCTCTGTCCCTGACCGGAAGTCAGAAAGATGTCAACTACTATATGTCATTGGGCATATTTGACCAGGGAAGTATCTATACGGCCAATTCCCTGCATTATACCCGATATAATCTGCGCAGCAATCTCAATACGACTTTCGATGAGATAGGGCTTAAGGTGGCGCTTAATATCAATGCTGCTTATGAAAAGAAGAAATGGCCTTCATTCAGTGCCGGCGAAATATGGCAGTATCTGAGAGAAAAAAGCCCGCTAGATCTGGCGTACAATGCAGACGGGACACTCAGCACTGCATCTAATCACCCTTTAATGGCGATGGACGAGCGTTCAGGATATGACAAGAATGACGGCATGTTCATAAATGCGCAGCTTGTGGCTGACTGGCAGCTCCCGTGGGTAAAAGGGCTTTCTTTCGGGGCTATGTTCAATTACCGACTCAATGCCTCCCATGTCAAGGGATTCTCTGCCCAGGCTCCCCAGTATTTTGAGGACGGAACTGAACTCGAGGTTGTCCAGCCTTCCTTGAGGGAAGAGGCATATTTCGGAGACTATTATAATTTCGAGGCAAGTGCAAGCTATTTCAGGACATTCGCAGATGTACACTCTATAGATGCAAAGGTCGTCTTTACAGCATCCGAATATAACGGTTCCGATTTCTGGGCATCCCGGAGAGACTATATTTCAAATACTGTCGACCAGCTTTTCGCCGGATCCAGTACAAGTATGGAAAACTCAGGTAATGGCAATGAAGGCGGAAGAATGGGCCTTGTAGGCCGTGTGAAATATGACTATGCAAGCAGATATTATATTGAGCTCAGCTTCCGCTACGACGGGTCGGATAATTTCGCTCCGGGCTATCGCTGGGGATTCTTCCCGTCTGTGGCGCTCGGATGGGACATCACGGAGGAACCTTTTTTCAAACGCTTGAACCTGAGGAATGTAAATCTACTGAAACTCAGGGGTTCTTATGGCCAGATGGGTACGGAATCGGGAGTGAACCGTTTCGGATATCTCTCGACATATAAGATGCAGGAAAATGCAGTCGTAATCGGGGGCGAGCTCCAGTCCGGGTTCAATGAGGGGGCACTTGTAGCCCCTGACCAGCTGAGCTGGTACACACGCACGTCTCTTGACTATGGTCTGGATGTAGCGTTCTTCAACTACAGGCTGAAAGGCTCGGCCGACTATTTCTTCTATGTGACACGAGGGGGGCTTATGAGTCCGGTGGACCGCTATACCACACCGCTTGGCACATCGCTTCCTCAAATTAAATCCGATACTGAACAGCGTAGGGAAGGGTTTGAACTTCAGCTCAGCTGGTCTGATAATATCGGAGACTTCAGCTACTCGGTCGGAACCAATATGACATATTACAATAACTTGTATGTCAAGAACCAGGGAGAAGCCTTATCCACTATCATGAATCCGTACAAGCGTGGTACGCATCAGACTGACTATTATGGAGTTATATATATTGATAATGGGCTGTACCAGACTCCGGGGCAACTCCTTTCTTCTCCACGGCCGTTGGCAGGCACTGAATTAAGACTTGGTGACGTGGCATATAAGGATATCAATGGAGACGGAAAAATTGACAGTGAAGACCAGGTGAGGTATGGAATGCCTACGGCACCACACTTCACTTACGGCATAGATTTCATGTTTTCATATAAAGGACTCACCCTTTCGGGACTGTTTTATGGTACTGGCAAAAGGAATATGGAATTTTCAAGAAACTATACGTACAATGAGTATCAGCTTGATTATTGGAGCAAAGACAATAGGGATGCGGTATTTCCAAGACTGTCCGGCGCCTCGCGCAACGGCAACAATAATAACTGGCAATCCACCTTCTGGCTTAGGAATGCAGCTTTCCTGAGACTGAAGAACCTTAGCCTTTCTTATGATTTCAAGTACAAGTTCCTGAAGAATGCGGACTGGCTTTCATCATTGAGACTTAATCTTACAGGCTCCAATCTGTTCACGATATCCGGGGTCAACGGCTACTGGGATCCTGAGACATCATCTGTCGGGGATATCGGATATCCGGTCCAGAGGGTCTATTCTATAGGTGTAACAGTCGGATTTTAATTGATACGAACTATAATGAAAAGGATATTTATAAAAATTATGTCATTGGCCCTTATCGCGAGCAGTGTGTCTTGCAGTGATATATTGGACAAGGGGCCTTTGGACAGTTTTACGGAAAACGATGTGTGGAGCAGTCCGGATATGGTGCAGGCTTTTCTGTATCCGCCCCTGAATTATGCCACCGGGAGGCTCATTTACGAGGACAAGTGGACGGATAACGATATTATCCAGGATGACGGGACTGCCTCCAGTATCAACAGGGAGCAGATCGACCGTTATCATGACGCAGGCTGGAACATATATGGAGACATAAGGAAATGTAATCTTGCTATCCGGAAGCTTTCAGAGAACACTGTTTTTTCAGAGAATGACAGGACGAATCTTATCGCACAGGCGAAGATGCTGCGAGCCATGATATATTTCAGCAGCGCCCGCCTTTTCGGCAAGGTCATGCTTGTGGACAGAGTGATAGATCCGTCTGAAGATATGCGGTTTCCGCGTACGGAGACGGTAAAGGATACATACGACTTTATCATCAGGGATCTTCAGGAGGCCGCTCCGGACCTTCCGGTATCGGCGGAGACAGGCATGCTGACACAAGGGGCAGCCTATGCACTGCTGGCAGAAGTCGCACTTCACGGGGCAGCATACATAGAAGAGGGTCAGGATGAATACTATGAGATAGCCAAGACGGCAAGCGAGACGCTGTTTGCACTGGGCCAGTATTCTCTTGACACTGATTATGAAGCCCTGTTCAATGATTATGACCATGCAATGAGTTCTCCGGAAATAATCCTTGCCCAGTGGAAGCATGAGAACAATACGACATTCAGCGGTACCTGGATGCAATACCTTGTGCCGAATATGAGCAATGCGAAGATGCAGGCTTTCGCCCACCCGCAGTTGAACGACAACTTTGAAGGATGGCCTGCCATGTTCCCTTCTGTGGATCTGGTAAATGATTATGAGGTCATTGATGAAGACGGAACAGCCAAAGACTGGGATGAGACAAGCTATTATCAGGATTACCTTGCAAACGGTGGCTATGTGTCTGATGCCATATACAAGAACAGGGACAGCCGTTTCTATGCGACAGTCGTACATGATTCCACCATGTATTTTAACAGTCTCATAACTTTGAGGGACAGGGGGAACATGCACTGGAACAGCATAACAAATGGCGGATGGGGTCCTTCCCTCAGTGGGTATCTGTGGAGAAAAGGAGTGTATACCAAACAAATCCTGTACCATTCGTATCCTACCAATTATCACTATATCCTGCTGAGACTGGGACGTTCATACTTGAATTATGCTGAAGTGATGCTGAGGCTCGGAGATGTGCAGACAGCCATTGAGTATATAAACAAGACCCGTACGGAGCATGGCGGACTTCCGGAGCTTTCTGCGGGGATGTCGCTGGAGGACGCCTGGAAGGCATACAAGAGAGAGCGCAGGGTCGAGCTTGTCCATGAAGGAGACAGATACTGGTGTCTGCTACGTTGGGGCAAGGCTGACGGAAAGGCAGTGGTGGATGAACTGACCAAGGTGCATCAGTCTATAAGCATTTCGGAGGACGGAAAGAGTTTCGAGTTCGTGGCGATACCTTATCAGGAGGCTTTCAACGAAAGGGTTTTCACTTCCAAGCGTTACCTTTTCCCTGTCCCTGAGAACGAACGCATAAACAACCCTTCGCTTGACCAGAATGAAGGATGGTAACATTTTAACATTTCAAAAGATGAAGAAAATATACGCAATTATGGTTTTTGCGGTCCTAGCCCTGATGAACACATCTTGTCTGAAGATGGGGCTGGACGAACTGGAGACATACGACCTTAATGACATCACCAATGTCCGCTTCGAGTACCGATGGTACGAAGAGTCGGCAGAGCAGATGAACGTCATGGAAATGACGGTGTCCAACGATATTGATGCAGAGGGCCGTGTGATAGAATGTTCTATCACTGTCCCGGCAGCCACCGGTAAATTCACGGACGAGATCCGCAGCCAAGTCTCTCTGAATGCTCTGGCGATAAATGTAGATGCATCTACAGCTGCCCGTATCGCCCCTGTGGACGGTGCGCCTGTAATGGGAGTGTTCCCTTCTGATTTCTCCGCAGGAGAATTCAAATATACAGTAATGGCCGGAAACGGTGACAAGGCTGAATGGACAATACGTATTGTAGATTTCCGGAAATAAGTCTTTTTGGGTTAGTTATTAGTATATATGATGAAGGCGACGGTATATGCCGATCTGCCGCCGCCTTCATTTAAAGGAAACATCTGTAAGCCATGCATACATTCATGTCATTTCTTATTTCAGTCATCTTCCTGACAGTGATGTCGGTATCATGCGGCACCGCTGTGTACAATCTTGCCGACTATGGCCTGAAACCAGACACCGGCGTGAATTCGTCCCCTCTGGTATCTGAGGCTCTGCATAAAATAGCCGCTGAGTCAGGAGGCAAAGCCGTATTCATCACCCTTCCTCATGGCCGGTATGATTTCTATCCAGAAGGCTCCGCGGTAAGGGAATACTATATTTCGAATCACGACCAGACCAACCCCAAGAATGTGGGTATCCCTTTCGAGAATATGAAGAACATGGTATTTGACGGACAGGGTTCTGAACTGATATTCCATGGCCGCATGCTGCCTGTGTCGCTGGTGGACACGGAAAACTGTACGCTGAAGAATTTAAGCATAGATTTCGAGAATCCGCATATCACTCAGATAAAGATACTTGAAAATAATGCTGAAGACGGGACGATTACCTACGAGATTGCCCCGTGGGTTGAATATTCCATCGATGACAGCTGTCTGGTGGTCAAGGGTGAAGGTTGGGAGCTCGTCCCGGAAACAGGGATAGCTTTTGAAGAAAAGACCCGGCATCTGGTCTTTGATACCGGTGATCTTCAGGTAGGGACGAAAGGCGTGAAGGAAATTGCACCAAGGACGGTGCTTGCTCCATGGGATAACATGAAACTTGTCCCGGGGACTGTCATCGCCCTCCGTCCGTGGACACGCCCCGCACCGGGCATATTTGTGTATCATGGAACGAATACTGTTGTGGAGAATGTAAAGGTGCATTATGCCGAAGGGATGGGATTGCTTGCCCAGGTGAGCGAGAACATCACGCTGGACGGTTTTTCCGTGTGTCTGCGCGGGGATGATGACCCGAGATATTTCACAACACAGGCCGATGCTACGCATTTTTCGGGGTGCAAAGGCCTCATAAGCTCTACAGGCGGACTTTATGAGGGGATGATGGATGATGCCATAAATGTCCACGGGACTTACCTTAAGGTACAGGAACGGATCGATGACCGCACCCTTGCCGGAGAATACATGCACTACCAGAGCTATGGTTTCGAATGGGGGCGTCCAGGGGATACCGTACGTTTCATAAATTCCCTTACGATGGAGATGCTTGACGGAGTGAATGTCATATCGTCTATCTGTCCGTCCGGAAAAACAGACATAAATGGAGCCAAGCGGTTTGTCATCACATTCGAGAATCCTGTAGACCCGTCTGTGGGAAGCGGTCCTGCCTCATACGGAATAGAGAATCTGGAATGGACACCGGAAGTCTATTTCGCCGATAACCTCATCAGGAACAACCGTGCCCGCGGCGCACTGTTCAGCACACCGAGAAAGACAGTCGTGGAGAACAATGTCTTCGACCACACCTCCGGCACCGCCATCCTCTTGTGCGGCGACTGCAACGGATGGTTCGAGACCGGGGCCTGCAGCGATGTCGTGATCCGCGGGAACAAGTTCATCAATGCCCTTACCAGCATGTACCAGTTCACGAATGCCGTGATCTCCATTTATCCTGAAATCCCGCGTCTTGATCTCCAGAAGAAATATTTCCACAGCGGGATAGTCATAGAAAACAATGAATTCGACATGTTCGACCGGCCTCTGCTGTATGCGAAGTCCGTAGACGGCCTCGTATTCAGGGGCAACACCGTGCGCAGGAATGCAGGGTATCCGCCATTCCATTGGAATACCCGCATGTTCTTTTTCCAGAGAGTGAAAAATGTCAGTATAGAAGGCAACGACATAGAAGGCGGGTTCGAGCCTGAGAGAGATGTACTCTCTGAATGATGAATCTTTTTAATTTAATATAATGCACAGATGATACTGAAATTTGCTATGGCATTGGTCCTTGCCGCTGCCGTGTTGCCAGTATGGGCACAGATGCTTATCCCTTCACCGAAGGAAATGCATGTGTTGAAAGACAGAAAAGTGGAAATAGAAACGGTAGATGCCAGGGTGGTTCCCGGGATAGACCTTCCGTCTGAAGGCTATACCCTTGAAATCCGTGGCAGGAAAGCAGTCATCAGAGCCAAGGATGACCGTGGCCTTGTATGGGCGAAGTCCACTCTGGCCCAGCTTGAGGATGTACATGGCCTTGTCCCGTCAGTCTCCATCACCGATTATCCGGCATTTCCAGTCAGGGCTTTCATGTATGATGCCGGCAGGAACTTCGTTCCGGTGGAAATGATCAAGGAATGGCTGGACCTTATGTCTTTCTATAAGATAAATGCTTTCCACTGGCATCTGACGGATTATCCTGCATGGCGTATTGAATGTAAGGTATATCCGCAGCTTAACGACCCGCGTTTCCAGAGGAAGGGACGGGATGAAGGCAAGTTCTATACTTATGATGAGATACGGGATGTCATAGCTTATGCGAAGGAGCGGGGAATCATGGTCATTCCGGAAATCGACATGCCAGGGCACAGCCAGTATTTCACTGATACATTCGGGTTCGGTATGGCTTCTCCTGATGGCATGCAGGTACTGGAGAAGTGCCTGAAAGAGTTTTTTACGGAAATCAGTGCCGAGGATTGCCCGTACATGCACATAGGTTCTGATGAGGTGTCTGTAAGCGATCCGGAAGAATTCATGCAGTTCTGCGAGTCTCTGGCGAGAGAGCATGGTAGGACTCCGGTCGCCTGGAGTCCAGGTCTTCCAGCAGCTCCGGAAACAGTACATCAGATATGGTTCACCTCGGTCGGAGAGGAAATTGCAAAGAATGGATTTTCATGTCCTTATCTTGATTCCTATATGGGATATATGAACCATATACATCCTGTCCTGAATACCATGAAGTTCTTTTTCCACCAGCCTTGCGGTCTGGAGAAAACGGACGGCTATGCTCTCGGAGGCGATCTGGCCCTGTTCCCTGATGTGAGGGTGGATGACAACAGCCGGATTTCTCTGCACAACGGGATAGTAAACGGTCTCCCGGCATTTTCAGAATCATTCTGGTGCGGAGGTAAGAGGCTGCCCCTGTCTGACGAGAACCTCGTGCCGGAACCAGGAAGCGAATGGTATGACAAGCTTGCTGATTTCGAGACAAGGCTTGCATACCACAGGGACAATTTCCTTTACGACTATGACATGAAGTGGGTCTCGAATGCATCGATTCCATGGCGTGTGACCCTTCCTCAGGCAAGAGGGACTGCTCCTGATGAGATGGAATGGACAGAAGCATGGGGCGGAGTCATCGATTTCCAGTCTATATGCAGGAAAAACGGCGTGGAGCTGCTCCCGACTATGGATGCCTGGATGACCACTGGAATATATGCCGCCAGAGATACTGTCATAACAGCATGGGTGGGCTTCGAAGCCCCGGACAGGGCAGACCGCATGTCTGACGGAATCGGTTACCAGGGGTATTGGGAGGCTCAGGGCCGTCTGTTCTCAGGGGACACGGAAATTTTTCCGCCCAAGCCTTGGAATGAGCCGGGAAAGCACCGCTATCATGAACACACATGGCATAACCGTGTCCCTGAGGAGACCCCTTACACTGACGAGCAGTTCTGCTGGATGAGGGAGCCGGCCAGCATTCCGCTGAAGGCAGGCTGGAATGAGATAAGACTGTACTGCCCGAGGGTGTTCCCGAATACGAACAACTGGATTGTGACCTTCATACCTGTTACTGTAGATGATAAGGGTCATGTCTCAGAGGCGGATGGTATTCTGTTCAGGTGATTTCTGTAAATTTTACGCTAAATAATCAATATACTTGTATGAGATTTATCAGTCTTATTTTATTCCCGGTGCTGGCGATGAGTCTTTCTTTGCCTGCAGACGCGTCGGGTCTGCCCGAATTTTCCACAGCAGGGTTTTACAGTCTGGAGGGCAGCGGACGTGAGGTCTTCTCGATGAATCCAGCATGGCGCTTCCATAAAGGGCCTCAGGTCGGGGCCGAGGCCAAAGACTTCGATGACAGGGACTGGCCTGTGGTCAGCCTGCCCCACGGAATAGAGTACCTGCCTGCAGAGGCAAGCGGATGCGTCAACTATCAGGGGGAGGTATGGTACAGGAAACACTTCACGCCTGATGCTGCACTGGAGGGGAAGAAGCTGTTCCTCCACTTCGAGGCCATCATGGGAAAGAGCCGGATATATGTTAACGGAAAACTTCTTTCAGAGCATTACGGTGGTTACCTCCCTGTAACAGTCGATATTACAGAATCGGTGGATTGGGATTGTGACAATGTCATATCCGTCTGTGCGGACAACAGTGACGACCCTTCCTACCCGCCAGGCAAGCCACAGGAAGTACTTGATTTCACTTATTTCGGCGGCATCTACCGGGACTGCTGGCTCGTAGCCCACAACAGGGTGCATATTACAGACCCCAATTACGAGGATGAAACGGCAGGCGGAGGACTGTTCGTGTCTTTCGGTGCCATAACCAGGCATAAGGCCGAAGTCCGCATGTCCTCTCATGTGAGGAACGAGACGGAACGGATGTTTTCCGGTGCAGTGGAGTACAGTCTCGTCAGCCCTGATGGCAGACATCTTCCCGAAGTGTCTGAAGACTTCAGTGTAAGGCCGGGGGCGGCAGTTGATGTGACAGAGATGACAATAGTGGAAGACCCTCTCCTGTGGAGTCCGTCATCACCGGCTCTGTACAGACTGGAGGTGAGGGTCAAGGACAGTGAAGGCAATGTCGTAGACGGGTATGTCCAGCGTGTCGGAATCCGGAGTGTGGAGTTCAGGGGCAAGGACGGGTTCTGGCTTAACGGTGAACCATACGGGAAGCCTCTTATAGGTGCTAACCGCCATCAGGATTTCGCCATTATAGGCAATGCCGTACCGAACAGCCTCCACTGGCGGGACGCCATGAAACTCAAGAAGGCCGGGATGGAAGTCATCAGGAACGCCCACTGTCCGCAGGATCCGGCATTCATGGATGCATGCGACGAACTCGGGCTATTCGTGATAGTGAACACCCCGGGGTGGCAGTTCTGGAACGACGATCCTGTTTTCGGTTCCAGAGTCTATGATGACATACGCAACATGGTGAGGCGCGACCGCAACCATGCGAGCGTGTGGCTCTGGGAGCCGATTCTGAACGAGACATGGTATCCTGATGACTTCGCCCTGAATGCCTGCAGGATAGTAGACGAGGAGTACCCGTATCCGTACAGCTACAGCGGCTGCGACAGCGGGGCTCACGGTCATGAGCATTTTCCGGTTAATTTCTCCCATCCGGCAGACATGCAGGATGCCTCCGAGACCTTTGACCCGGATAAGACATATTTCACTAGAGAATGGGGAGACAATGTGGATGACTGGAGTTCTCACAGCTCCCCGAGCCGCGCCGCCCGCAACTGGGGAGAGGTCCCTATGCGCGTACAGGCTGCGCATTATGCCTGCCCTGAGTATCCTGTGACAAATTACAACGAGCTGTGGCTGCAGTCTCCGCACCATGCAGGGGGATGCCTCTGGCATTCTTTCGACCACCAGCGCGGCTATCATCCCGACCCTTTCTATGGCGGTCTGATGGATGTTTTCCGACAGCCGAAATATTCGTACTACATGTTCATGTCGCAGCGTCCGGCGGAGAAATCCCCAGGGAATGCCGGCAGCGGCCCTATGGTGTACATCGCGCATGAGATGACCCCGTTCTCAGGAAAAGACGTCACGGTATATTCCAACTGCGATGAGGTACGCCTGAGGTTCACCAAGGACGGAGAGATTGTCACATACACAAAAGACAAGTCGCGCAAGGGCATGCCGTCACCTGTCATCGTCTTCAAGGACATCTATGACTTCATGACAGACAAGTCACTTTCACGTGCGGGCCGTCAGGAGGATGTGTACCTTCTGGCAGAGGGACTGATAGACGGGCAAGTTGTCGCAACGCATAAGGTGTCCCCGGCGCGCAGACCCGAAAAGATCGAGCTGTGGATAGACGACGAGGGTACGGGTCTGGAGGCAGACGGGTCTGACATAGTCACGGTAGTTGCGGCCATAACGGACAGGAACGGGAACATCAGGCATCTGAACAACAGCGTCGTGCGGTTCAGCATCGAGGGGGAGGGCCGTCTTGTGGGAGGTTCTGACATCATGGCAAACCCGAGTCCGGTGCGTTGGGGTACTGCTCCGGTGCTTGTCCAGTCCACGCTGACCCCAGGGAAGATAAGGATAACGGCGAGTGTCCTGCTGGAAGGTTCCCAGACACCTGTAAGCGGAGTGCTTGAGCTTGAGTCACGTCCTGCGTCAAACCATCTGATTTACAGTGTGCAGGAAGCGGACAGGATTTCTTCCGGCATTTCAGTGGAGACAGCCAGTGCGGCCACGAAGACAGATGCCGAACTGGAGGCAGAGCGGCTGCACAAAGAACAGAATGCGCTGAAACTAAGGGAAGTGGAGAGAATGCAGTCAGAGTTCGGTGAATAATTGTAAATTATTAATTATTATAAGAACACATATAAACAGATTAAAAAGAGACACTATGACACTGAAAAAGACCAGCCTTTTGTTCTCGGCCATGCTGATGCTCAGCGGCATCACGGCCACGGGACAGACAGAGTGGCAGGACCCTCTGGTGAATGCCATCAACAGGGCTCCGATGCACACGGGATACTTCGCCTATTCCGACGCGCAGGAAGCCGCTGCAGGATGCAGGAGCGAATCATCTAACTACATGTCCATCAACGGGCAGTGGAGATTCAACTGGGTACGAGACGCGGACATGCGCCCGACAGACTTCTTCCTTACGGACTTCAACGACCGCGGATGGGACAGCATCCAGGTGCCGGGCATGTGGGAGCTGAACGGCTACGGTGACCCTCTGTACAACAATATCGGCTACGCATGGCAGTACCAGTTCAAGAACAACCCTCCGCAAGTCCCTGTGAAGAACAACCATGTGGGCTCATACCGCCGCGAGGTGACCATCCCCGCCGGCTGGTCCGGGAAACAGATTCTGGCACATTTCGGGAGCGTATCCTCCAACATGTACCTGTGGGTGAACGGCAAGTTCGTGGGCTACAGCGAGGACACCAAGCTCGAAGCTGAGTTCGACATCACGAAGTATGTGAAGCCGGGGAAGAACCTCATCGCCTTCCAGGTGTTCCGCTGGTGCGACGGCTCCTATTTCGAGGACCAGGACTTCATGAGATACTCAGGGGTTGCACGCGACTGCTACCTCTATTCCCGCGAGAAAGTGCGCATCCAGGACATCAGGGTCACTCCGGACCTGGACAGCAGCTACGACAACGGCACACTGGACATATCCCTCGAGCTGACCGGCCCGTGCGATGTCTCCCTGGTACTTTCCGACCCTCAGGGGACAAAAGTGGCAGAGAGGCAGATTTCCGGGAAGAAGGGACTCCAGAAAGTCACGATAGATGTGGACTCCCCAGCCAGATGGACAGCAGAGACCCCTTCTCTCTACACACTCACGGCCACCTCAACAGCAGGATCGGCACAGGAAGTCATCCCTGTGAAAGTGGGCTTCAGGAAAATCGAACTGAAAAACGCCCAGGTGCTTGTGAACGGCCAGCCTGTCCTCTTCAAGGGGGCGAACCGTCATGAGATGGACCCTGACGGAGGATACATGGTCTCAAAAGAGCGTATGCTCCAGGACATACTCAGAATGAAGCAGCTGAATATCAATGCAGTGCGCACATGCCACTATCCTGATGACACATACTGGTACGAACTGTGCGACAAATACGGGCTCTATGTAGTGGCCGAGGCCAATATCGAATCCCACGGGATGGGTTACGGGGAGGAGAGTCTTTCCAAGTTCCCTCTTTATGAAAAGACCCACATGGAAAGGAACCAGAGGAATGTCCAGAGGAACTTCAACCATCCTTCAGTAATATTCTGGTCTCTGGGCAATGAAGCCGGTTTCGGAGTCAACTTCGAGAAATGCTACGACTGGGTCAAGGCGGAGGACCCGTCCCGCCCTGTCCAGTACGAAAGGGCCGGGGACAATGACTGCACAGACATCTTCTGCCCTATGTACTACCCTTACGACGCCTGCATAAAATACTGCGAGAGCAACCCTTCCAAGCCTCTTATCCAGTGCGAGTATGCACACGCCATGGGCAATTCAGAGGGAGGCTTCAAGGAATATTGGGATCTTGTTCGGAAGTACCCTTCATACCAGGGAGGATTCATCTGGGACTTCGTCGATCAGTCTGTAAGGTGCTACAATGCAGATGGTAAGATGTTCTACGGCTATGCCGGTGACTTCAACCGCTATGATGTGGACAAGGACCAGAATTTCTGCAACAACGGCCTTATCAGCCCGGACCGTCGCTTCAATCCTCACGCATACGAGGTGCAGCACATCTACCAGTCCATCTGGACCTCACCTGTTGACCTCGGCAAAGGGGTGGTATCCGTATACAATGAGAACTTCTTCCGCGACCTTTCCGCATACAGGCTCGAATGGCAGCTGCTCGCCGACGGAGTGGTGATGCAGTCCGGATATACAGACAATCTGTCAGTGGCTCCCAAGAGATCCGAGAATGTGGCCCTCGGATACGACAGCCGCCAGATATGCTCAGACAAAGAGTGGATGCTCAATGTCAGCTACAGGCTCAAGAAGGCCGAAGGCATCCTCCCCGCAGGACAGGAGGTGGCATACAACCAGATTCCTCTGTCAGCATACAATTATTCAGTAGATTTCTCAAATGCTGAACGTCCTAACGAGGACATCCAGATGCCGTCCTTTACTGATAACGATCAGCGCTACCTCATCCTTACAGGTGAGAATTTCCACATTGAGTTCAACAAGACGGACGGTTTCATGTCCCTGTACAGAGTGGACGGGCGCAGTTTCTTGGCTGATGGCACTGTCCTCAGACCTAATTTCTGGAGGGCCGGCACAGACAATGACTATGGCGCAAATCTTCAGGAAAGGTACAAGGTATGGAGGAATCCCACCTTCAGTCTCACCGACCTGACCCATGACATGAAAGACGGCATGGCTCATGTGACCGCCACATACGAAATCCCTGAAGTGGATGCAGTCCTTACTCTGGAATATCTGGTGAATAACGCGGGAGCCGTGAAAGTCACCCAGAAGATGACGACAGGCGACAAGAAGGATGTACCCGACATGTTCCGGTTCGGTCTCAGGGCTGAAATGCCTTCAGGGTACAATACTCTCCAGTTCTACGGTAAGGGACCTTTCGAAAACTATGCAGACAGGCAGCATGCCGCACTGGTGGGACTCTACAGGCAGAGCGTCGAGGAGCAGTTCTACCCTTATATCCGTCCGCAGGAGACCGGCACGAAAACCGGCCTGAGATGGTGGGAGGTCCTGGACGCCTCGGGCTCCGGACTACGCTTCTACAGTAGCGCACCTTTCTCTGCGTCTGCCCTCGAATACAGCATAGAGATGCTGGATGACGGTCCTGCGAAGGACAACAGGCATCCATCCGATCTGGTGAAGAACGGGCTCACAAACCTCTGCATCGACAAGGTCCAGATGGGCCTCGGGTGCATTGACAGCTGGGGCGCTCTTCCTCGTGAGGAATACAGACTCTGCTACGGAGACTATGAATTCACTTTCATCATGCAGCCTGTAGCACACAGATACGACATGAGATAGTCCAGACAGACGGAAGCATGATTATTTGTCCGTGATGTCAGAGAATACGGATTATCATGGGAAATCCGATGTGCTGCCTGAATTCCACCAGTGGAATTCAGGCAGCTTCTTTGATTTTATGAAAAAAAACAGCATTGTATAAGCTGTCTAAATTACTACATTTGCAGAAAAATTTATTGACAGATGAAGAAAACCGGTATTGTAGTCTTCTGCCTGTCGGTATATCTGATGCTGCCGTGTGTCGGGGCATATGCCTCAGCAGACGTACGGGAAGGTATGCCGGGAGGTTCGGCCCGAAAGGATTTCAGGCAAGCAGTTGAGCTGTTTGACAGAGGGATGTATGACAGGGCTCAGTCTCTATTCAGCGCTCTGGCCGAAAGATACGGGGACTGTGAGGCGAGAGGATATGCTGTCCTCTGTGCGGCAAACCTGCAGACAGAAGGGTATGAGCACCTGATAAGCAGCTATGCCTCTGACTGCCCCACTTCGTGGCTGATACCGCAGATCCGTTACCAGCATGCCCTGAACCTCTTTGACCATGACGATTTTTCCGGAGCTCTCGACGAGTTCGATGCGGTATCCCGTTACAGGCTCTACAAGAAGCAGATACCGGAGTTCCTTTTCAAGAAGGCATACTGCGATTTCAGTCTCGGGAACTACGACCGTGCCCTGCTCCGCTTCAAGGAGATGGACAGGCGGGCATATTCGGACTATACTGCCCCGGCAAGGTTCGCAGCCGGATATATCTGCTACAGACAGAAAGATTTCAGCGAGGCACTCCAGTGGTTTTCGCAGGCATCCAAGGACGGCCGTTTCACATCCATGTCAGACTATTATATGATTGAGTGCCTGTTCATGCTCGGAGACCATGAGGCCGTATGCGAGAAGGCTCCGGAGCTTATGGACAATATCCCGCAGGAGCGCAGGCCGCATGTCATCAGGCTCATCTCGGAGTCATGGCTGGTGCTCGGGGACGCGGACAAGGCAAGGTACTGGTTCGACCAGAACAAGGAATCTTCCGAGCTCCGATCCAGAAGCGACTATTTCTATGCCGGTTCCGTGCTCTATGCGGTGGACGACTACCAGGGGGCCATCGACAAGTATTCTATGATGACCGACAGGATGGATTCCATAGGGCAGGTGGCCAATTACCATCTGGGATACTGTTACATACAGACCAAGAACAAGGTTGCCGCGATGGAGGCTTTCAAAGACGCCTCGTCGGTCAGCTACGACGCTGACATCACCGAGGACGCGTATTTCAACTACGCGAAACTCGCATTCGACCTGAACAACGACACTTCCGTCTTCAACGACTATCTTAAAAAGTACGGGGACATGGACAGGGGTGACAAGATAAACAGCTACATCGCTGTGGCCGCACTCTACGGACATGACTACGAGACAGCTATCAATGCATACGGAAAAATAGACGAGATGGACAGTGACATGACCCTCAACTACATGAAGGCCAATTATCTGCGGGCAGCCCAGCTCATCTCGCGAAGTTCTTACAGGGATGCTGTCCCGTATCTGAAGGCCGCTGCCTATTATTCAGACAAGAAAACGATGTTCAACCAGTTGTCGCGTTTCTGGATTGCGGAATCATATTACAGGAACGACCAGTTCGAACAGGCCATTGACCTTTATACCGAGCTGTACAATATCTCCGCCCTCTACAAGATGAAAGAAGGGTATCTCATCCCGTACAACATTGCCTACAGCCATTTCATGTCAGAGGATTACGCTTCGGCGGCGAAATGGTTCAAGGAATACTTGTCCGGAGATTCCGTGCTCTACCGCAAGGAGGCGTCCCTCCGTTATGCTGACTGCCTTTTCATGCAGGCGGATTATGCTGCGGCGATTGATGCCTACAACGCTGTTCTGAAAGACTATTTCAGGGCGGATGACATATATCCGTATTATCAGGCGGCTGTGTCTTACGGGCTTGAGGGTGACAACGCGAAGAAAATATCCCTTCTCGAGAATGTCGGGAAGGCGGATCCAGCTTCCCCGTTCTATCCGGAGGCCTATTTCGAGCTCGGACGTTCGTACGTCACTGCCGGGGAGCCGTCAAAGGCGACAGCCTGCTTTGACAGGATTGTGGGGACAGTGAAGGACAGCACGTACATCGCCCGGTCCCTGATCGAGCTCGGGATGATCAGCCACAACGGCGGTGACCCCGACAAGGCCATCGGCTATTTCAGGAAAGTGGTCGAGGAATTCCCTCTGTCCGGGTGCACGGATGATGCACTGCTGGCCATGGAGTCCGTTTACCAGTCCCTTAACGAGCCGGAGAAGTACCTGGCCTATATAGACAAGATAGGCAAGTCTTCTATCAAGACCGAGGACGAGAAGGAGATGATGATTTTCAATGCCGCTGAACAGATATACCTGTCCGAGAACTACCAGAAGGCCCTAGTATCGCTCCAGTCGTATATGGACAAGTATCCGATGGGGAAGAAAGTGAGCCAGGCTGAGTTCTATATGGCTGAATGTTACAAGAATACAGGTCAGCTTGAAAAGGCATGCGACTACTACGCCAAGGTCGTGGACAACGGGTCCGGCTCCTTCAAGGAAATGGCCGTCCTCAATTACTCAAGGATTTCCTATGACCTGCAGCGCTATGACGACGCCCTCGGAGGGTACGAGTCTCTCAGGAGCTCCGCCCTGCTGGAGAACAACCGTTACGAGGCCCTGCTCGGCATGATGCGCTCCGCATTCCGTGCACGGCACTATGAAAAGGCTGTGGAACTCTCCAGAGAGGTCAAGGAGGACAGCCGCAGTGACGATAATATATGCAGGGAGGCTGACTGGACCATGGCCAAGTCATATCTTGCGACAAGCAGGAGAGAGGAGGCCTTCGCCATACTCGGGGCGCTCGCTTCCGACCCTTATACCTCGGAAGGGGCCGAGGCCGCGTGGCTTATCATCCAGGACTGCTATGACAGGGGGGACTTCGACGAAGTGGAGAAGAAGGTCTATGCCTTCTCTGATGCCCAGACAGGGCAGACTTACTGGCTGGCCAAGTCATTCATTGTGCTCGGGGACGCATTCGTGGAAAGAGGGGACCTTGAACAGGCGGAGGCTACATTCAAGAGCATCGAGGACGGATATTCACCTCTTCCTGGAGGCGATGACGTGCTTGACAATGTGAAGATGCGCCTTTCCCGTCTCGGAAGTATGATTTCCGCACAGGCGGCTGTGGCTGATTCTACGTCGGCAGCCGCTTCTCCGGACCAGGAGTGACAGGAAGGGGAATACAATACAGAAAGTTGGATACCATTAAGATAAATCCGTCGAACAGATGTTTATGAAATACATTGCCATGTACAGAAAATACATATTGCCGTTCATTATCCTGTCCTCCGTCGCCCTTCCGTCAGGGGCGCAGAGCATCGACCCTACAGTAGAGGTCTCCAGGACATACAGGGGGAAGATGATAGAAGTGCACAAGCCTATGTTCGAGATGCAGGTGCCGGACAGCGTGTCGCAGTTTGACCTCGATTTCGATTACTCAGTGTTCGAAAGCCCGTACAAGGGCTCGTATGAATTCATACCATATCTCCAGAACATGAAGCCGCAGCCGGACGCATGGTCCGGAAGACGGTTCTTCCTCAGGGCAGGAGCCGGATATCCGCTGCATCCGGTGTTCGACCTTGTGTGGTCCCCGGACCTGAAAGGGAAGTTCCGCATGAGCGTCTATGCCACGCACAGGTCGTATGTGGGACGTTACAGGGGTATAGTCCCTGTGCTTGACGACGCCTCTGGAAGCATGGTGCTTGATTCCCCTTCTTCCGGTGCGCCGGCATCTTCATGGAGCGGGTACGACATGCTTACCAGGGCCGGTGTCGAAGGGGCTGTGAACTGGGACAAGGGTGTTTTCTCTTTCGATGTCGGATACCGCGGGCTGGCTACGAAGGATACGCTCACGACAAGGGGCTACAACGCTCTCGAGGCATCGCTCCGGGTCAGTTCCAAAGATGCTTCCGACCGTCATTTCCTGTATGACGTGTCCCTTTCATACAGATACGGGGCGGACAATCTCGACTATGGCGGTCTCCTTTCCGGAAGCAGGAGCCTTGACGGCCACGAGCTCGTGTTAGGGGCGTCTGTGGGACAGGCGTTTTCCAGTGCTCATCGCTTCGTGGTGGATGTTGACGCGGATTTCGCATCATACAGTTCCGCATTCGGCACGTATGCCGGGCGTCTGGCTCTCACGCCGAGGTATGTCATCGACAAGGGCAGGTGGAACGTGGATCTCGGAGTGATGCTTTCGGTGTTGTATGGCGGAGGGGAGAACGGCCTTCTTCCGGTCGCGCAGGACACCCGCAAGGGACAGTATGTATATCCTGACATCTCGATAGGTTACGAGATCATACGCAGCTACCTTGAGGTATATGCCGACATCGGCGGCGGGGACAGGACAGGGATGTATTCGGACCTTATAGGCAGGAGCCATTTCGTGCATCCTCTGTATACCCTGGGCTCGGGGACTCCGCTTCTGGACAACACTGTGGAGAGGGTTTCCGGCGCTGTCGGCTTCCGTGGCAACATCTCCTCGAGATTCAGCTATGACCTGAAGGCCGGATACCGCAACTTCGCCAATGCCCCGCTTTTCTCGGTCGTCTCTTCCCCTTCAGGACTCGCCGGAGGATTCTTCACCGCACTCGGCTATGCCGGATACCAGATGTTCTACGCGTCGCTTGACTACGGATGGGATTCCGCCGATTTCTCTATAGACGGGAATTTCACTTACCGCTCGACTGACATACCGGACATAGGCGTGATACAGTCTGTCTCTTCCATTTCCGCCAACTCCTCCATGGCCTTTTTCGCCCCGGCCGCTTTCTCCGGTGACGTGAGGGCTGTGTACAACTGGCGCAGACGCATTTATATAGGTGCTGACTGCGATTTCTCCCTTGCAAGGGAGAGCAGCCTGTGCAGGATAGGCGGCTATGCTGATCTGGGCCTGTACCTGGAGTTCAGAGCCGCCCGGCTGTTCTCTTTCTGGCTCAGGGGCGGGAACCTGCTCAACATGACGGTCCAGCATACCCCTATGTATGCTGAAAGCGGAATCAACTTTACGGCCGGAATCTGCTTGAATTTGTGATAAAAATGTTAACTTTGTCCGTTTAATTGTCATTATTGTATGAGCGAAACAATCAATCACGAAGAGAATCAGTATTCTGCCAACAGTATCCAGGTCCTTGAAGGGCTTGAGGCCGTGAGGAAAAGGCCTTCGATGTATATCGGAGACGTAGGGAAGAGGGGATTGCATCATCTGGTGTATGAAGTGGTGGACAACAGTATCGACGAGGCTCTTGCCGGGTACTGTACACATATAGAGGTGACTATCAATGCAGACAATTCGATAACGGTTCAGGACAACGGTCGAGGTATCCCTACGGGGATGCACGAGAAGGAGCACCGCTCGGCGCTCGAGGTCGTCCTCACTGTCCTCCATGCCGGAGGAAAGTTCAGCAAGGACAGCTACAAGGTCTCCGGAGGACTCCACGGTGTGGGTGTATCCTGCGTGAACGCCCTTTCGGACTATCTCAAGGCCGAGATCCACAGGGAAGGGAAAGTGTTCGTCCAGGAATATTCGAAAGGCAAGCCGCTCGCCGACGTCAAGGTAACGGGGGAGGCTTCCGACACCGGTACAATCATTACCTTCCACCCGGATGCCGGGATATTCACCACCACTACAGTTTATGATTACGACACCCTTGCAGGAAGGCTCAGGGAGCTTGCATATCTCAACAAGGGCATCACACTCAGCCTGACCGACAAGAGGGAAGAGGTGAAAGATACCGACGACAACGGGGTCGAGACAAGTTCATACAGGAAGGAAGTCTTCTATTCCAGGGATGGCCTGAAGGAATTCGTACAGTATCTTGACGCCGATTCCGAGAAGCTCATCGAGAATCCTATCTGTCTGGAGACGGACAAGATCATCCCTATCGAGATAGCCATGCAGTACAACACTGGCTTCACCGAGAAAATATATTCTTACGTAAACAATATCAATACCATAGAGGGCGGTACCCATCTTCAGGGCTTCCGCATGGGCCTTACCAGGACGCTGAAGAACTATGCGGAGAAGAACGGCATGCTCGCCAAGCTGAAGTTCGACCTGGACGCTTCCGATTTCCGCGAGGGGCTCACGGCAGTGGTCTCTGTCAAGGTGGCGGAGCCGCAGTTCGAGGGACAGACCAAGACCAAGCTCGGAAACGGAGAAGTGGTATCTGCCGTGTCTCAGGCGACTGCCAGTGCCCTGGAGTCATATCTGGAGGAGAATCCGAAGGATGCCAAGGCTATAGTGGACAAGGTAATACTTGCTGCCACGGCACGCCATGCCGCACGTAAGGCCCGTGAGATGGTACAGCGCAAGACCGTGATGTCCGGTGCCGGGATGCCGGGGAAACTGGCCGACTGCTCGGAGCGTGACCCGGAGAAGTGCGAGCTCTTCCTGGTCGAGGGAGACTCCGCAGGCGGTACCGCGAAGCAGGGCCGCGACCGTATGACACAGGCCATCCTTCCGCTGAGGGGTAAGATCCTCAATGTGGAGAAGGCTATGGAGCACAGGGTGTTCGAGAGCGAGGAGATAAGGAACATATACACTGCCCTTGGGGTGACCGTAGGCACAGAGGAGGACAGCAAGGCCTTGAACCTTTCCAAGCTGCGCTACCACAAGGTGATAATCATGACCGATGCCGATGTGGACGGAAGCCATATCGCCACGCTTATCCTGACATTCTTCTTCCGGTACATGCTCGACCTAATCAGGAACGGGTATGTATATCTGGCCACACCTCCTCTCTATCTGGTGAAGAAGGGCAAGGAGGAGATATACTGCTGGACGGAAGACCAGCGCAAGGAAGCCACCATGAAGCTCGGCAAGGGCTCGGACAAGGGTGTCACTGTACAGAGGTACAAAGGTCTCGGAGAGATGAGCGACGAGCAGCTCTGGGATACCACAATGGACCCTTCGAAGAGACTCCTCAGGCAGATTACCATAGACAATGCCGCCGAGGCTGAGCGTACTTTCTCCATGCTGATGGGTGACGATGTGCCGCCTCGCCGCGAGTTCATAGAGGCTAATGCCCATTATGCCAACATTGACGCTTAAAATCAGATAAGACGGTGATTTCTTCGTTTGACTTGTTCATCATATCCTCATTACCTTTAAGGTAACTCCGGTATTCAGAACTTCGTCTGCCTTGAAATCCCTCGTTTTATCCGATTTTGGGAATGTTTTGAAATTTGTACTAAAATTTAATATACAATGGATATTTTTGACAGAATAGCAAGAGACTCCGGTGGTCCTCTCGGCCAGTACAGGCAGAAGGCGTTCGGATATTACATGTTCCCGAAGCTCGAAGGCGAGCTCGGTCCTCACATGACGTTCAGGGGAAAGAAGGTTTTGAACTGGAGCCTGAACAATTATCTCGGCCTTGCCAACCATCCCGAGGTGAGGAAAGTGGATGCCGAGGCGGCCGCAAGATGGGGGCTTGCATATCCTATGGGCAGCCGTATGATGACCGGCCACACCTCCCTGCACGAGAAATTCGAGAAGGAGCTTGCCGAGTTCGAGAGGAAAGAGGATGCCTTCCTGTTCAATTTCGGCTACCAGGGCATTATTTCCACCATTGACGCCCTTATGGACAGGCATGATGTGATTGTGTATGATTCTGAGGCACATGCCTGCCTTATAGACGGGGCACGCCTCCATATGGGGAAGCGTATGACTTACCGTCACAACGACATAGAGAGCTGTGAGGCCACCCTCAAGCGTGCCACCAAGCTCTGTGAGGAGACAGGCGGCGGAATCCTCCTTATCACAGAAGGCGTGTACGGCATGACAGGCGCATTGGGCAACCTTGACGAAATCGTGGCCCTCAAGAAGAAATACAAGTTCATGATACTCATAGACGATGCACACGGGTTCGGCAACATGGGCCCTACCGGAAGGGGTACGTCGGAGCATTTCGGCGTGATGGACGAGGTGGACCTCTATATCGGGGCGTATGCCAAGTCCATGGCGAGCATCGGCGGCTTCGTGGCCGGCCCTAAGGTCATCATAGACTATCTCAGGTACAACCTCCGTTCACAGATCTATGCCAAGTCACTCCCTATGGCATTTGTGGAAGGCGGCCTGAAGAGGCTCGAGATTATCCGCAGTGCCGAGGGAGACGAGCTCCGCAAGAAGCTTTTCACCATCACCCGTACTCTCCAGGACGGGTTCCGCAGGCTTGGATTCGACATCGGACCGGCACAGGCATGTGTCACTCCGGTGGCCATCAAGGGCGGTGTCGGACAGGCTACCCGCATGGCTGTGGACCTGCGTGAGAACTATGGGATTTTCTGCTCTATCGTAGTCTATCCTGTCATTCCTAAGGGTATGGTCATTTTCCGTATCATATCCACGGCGGCCCATTCCATGGAGGATGTCGAATACACCCTGAAGGCGTTCACCGAGATGCGCGACAAGCTCAACAGAGGGGAGTATGACGGGGATGACGTTATAGACATGGCAGACAAAGACTGAGTATGAAAAGAGATTACTTTAAGGGTAAAGTAATGATTATAACGGGAGCCAGCTCGGGAATCGGGTTGGCTTCTGCTGAATTATTCGCCTCACTCGGGGCGAAGCTCGTGCTGGCGGCGAGGTCTGAGCAGAAGCTTCGGGAGCTTGCCGCCCGGATTTCCTCCGATCCGGAACATGACATGTTGTGTGTGAGGACCGACGTCTCCATAGAGGCAGACTGCCGCACACTGGTGGAGAAGGCCGTGGAGAAGTTCGGAAGGATAGACATCCTGGTGAACAACGCCGGGCTGTCCATGAGGGCGATGTTCCGTGACCTGGACCTCTCTGTCATAAAGACACTGATGGATGTGAATTTCTGGGGTACGGTCTATTGTACCAAATACGCCCTGCCTTACCTGCTGCAGAGCAAGGGGTCAGTGGTGGGCGTGATTTCCATAGCAGGGTATGCCGGCCTTCCGGGAAGGACAGGCTACGCTTCATCGAAGTACGCCATAAGGGGCTTCCTGGACACGCTCAGGATAGAGCATCTGTATGACGGACTGCATGTCATGGTGTTCGCGCCGGGCTTCACCGCCTCCAATGTGAGGAATGCGGCCCTTACTGCCGACGGGCACCAGCAGGGCAGGACCCCGCGTGACGAGGGTAAGATGATGACTGCGGAAAAGGTTGCCATGTATATGGCCAGGGGCCTTGCCGCACGCAAGTCCGAGATGGTGCTCACCCCGATAGGCAAGCTCACTGTCTTCCTGCACAACATCCTTCCCCGCCTGACAGACAGGCTCGAGTTCAGCTATATGGCCAAGGAGCCAGACAGTCCGTTCCACAAGAAATGACAGGGGTCCTAGCATGAAACAGAATGATCTTACTCCCGGGTCAGCCGGAGAGATTTTCCTTTATCAGGACAGTGACAAGTCCGGGTCGGTGCACCGTTTCGTGGTGACACTGACCATGCACATCTGCAGGCCAGTGCTCGAGACCGCACTCAGGGATCTCATGCCGAGGTTCCCGCAGATGTTCGTTGGTGTGGTGAAGTCAGGGGAGTCGCTCCGCTTCTGCCCTCTGTCATCAGGGGTGCAGGTATTCGAGGAGAATGCATGCGCTGACGCGGGGACCTTGCCGAATGCCGGAAGTGATGCTCTCGGAGGCTATCTGTTCAGGGTGTCGTCCTCACACAAGACCCTGTTTTTCGACTGGCATATATCCCTGTGCGACGGGAAAGGTATGATGGAGTTTATCAAGGCTGTGGTTTTCAGATATATAGAACTCAGTGGCTACCCTGTCCGCAATGACGGGACAGTCAAGACGGCCGAAGAACCTGCGAGCCCTGCCGGCGGGATGGACCCTTATGAAAAGCTCGACGAGATACCGGCTTCCAGACCGGTATGGTACATGGATGCCAAGGCTTTCAATGTCCCGGCCGCGTCCCCGTGCTCCGGCAGTGTCCATTTCCATCAGGTGAAGATACCGCTGTCCAAGGTGAAAGGGCAGGTGAGGGAGTATCTCTCCCAGCCTGAGTCATTCCTGTCACCGCTGTTTTCACATGCCTTGTATGAACGCTATGCCGGAGAGATCCCGCACGGCGAATACATAGTGTCCACGATTAAGGAGAATCTGCGTCCTCATTTCCCGACAGCGTCGCTCAGGCCGTATTTCTCTCCCGTGTCTCTCGCCTACAACCGCAAGGTGGACGAGTATCCTTTCGGAACAATACTTATGTCGCAGAAAAAGCTCCTCGATGCCCAGCTCAAGCACGATGCCCTTGCGTACAGCGCCAAGAGGATGATGAGGACCGTAGAGCGTTCATGCGGCGGGGATATACCATTCGGAGAGAAGCTGGAACGCTCCGGCAGGAGCCTTGATGCCGCGGCGGAGACAGCCACATTCTCCATCTGCAATGTCGGGAGCATAGCCATGCCGGAGACATTGCAGCAGTATCTCACGGAGTTCTACCCTGTGGTGCCTGGAGGAAGCTATGCAAGTTCACTCTCAGTCGTGAACTTCAGGGGGGAGCTTGTGGTGACGGTTTCCGGATACGCCTCAGACAGGCCGCTTGTGGAGCGTTTCGTGGATCTGCTTAACAGCCATGATATTCCTGCGTTCATCTCTGATGAATTCAGTTTCAGGCAGATAGAATACGTACCTACTAAAATAGCAGAAGAAAATGGATAAAGCCAACTTACCGCACGGATGGAAGGTCTATGCGCCTTTGCTTGTCCTGTTCGCCATACTTGTCCTCCTCATGCCAAGAAGCGGGAAGTTCAACTATGACTACAGGAAAGGAGCGCCGTGGATGTATGAGACACTTGTCGCCCAGTTTGACTTCCCTGTCCTGAAGACCAGCGAGCAGCTCCAGGCTGAGAAGGAGCAGGCCAGCTCGGCCGTCATCCCGTACTACAGGTATTCCGACAACATTGTCAACGAGACCCTCGCCGCCGTGCGTGCGGCAGGACTCGGGAAATACGACAGCCTCAGGTCCGGGATAGTCAGGATAATATCGGACATCTACGCCAAAGGCATTATCGAGACCGGTTCAGGAGACCTTCCGGACATTTCCGAGAAAGACAATGACGTAATCTTTATCCAGCGCGAGAAACGGGCTGTGCAAGTGCCTGCGTCTGAAGTGTTTACGGTGGTTTCTGCAAAGGAGAGGCTTGCCAGGGGGACTTCCGGGCTGCAGCCCGGCTGCAACGGGGATTCACTCTGTCTCTATTCCGGTATTTACGACCTGCTGATCCCCAACCTCATATTTGACAGGCAGACCACGGACCTGGTCCACGAGGAGTCGGTCAATTTCATCTCGCCCACATCCGGTGTGGTCAATTCAGGGCAGCTGATAGTGTCCAAGGGTGAGATGATCACATCGGAGATCGAGCAGCTCCTTGACTCCTACAAGGCTGAGTATGAATCGAGTTTCGGCTACACCGGGCCCCGCGTGTTCCTGTGGATGGGCAACGCCCTGATAGCCCTCGCCCTCGTGGTCATACTTTTCCTTTCCTTGTACTATACATACTGGAGGGTATTCGCTTCATTCAACAAGTACATATACGTGCTTGTCATCTTCCTTATCTCGTTCATCCTGGCCATATTCGTGGAAAAGGCGGACCCTGCCTTCCTGTACCTTACGCCTTTCGTGCTGATTGCCCTTTACCTCCAGGCCTTCTTCAAGAAACGGGTGGTTCTCCCGGTATATATCATATCTCTCCTGCCGCTTCTTGTATTCTCACATAACGGACTGGAGCTTTTCCTGATGAACCTCGTGGCAGGGGTTGTCGCCATCTACGTGTTCATATATTTCAACAAGGGATGGCAGCAGTTCGTAACGGCCCTGTGCGTGTTCCTGGTCCTCATGGTGGTCTATCTCGGTTTCAGGCTGATTGACGGGATAAAGGGCTTCGATGACTACAGGACGATATTCTTCATGTTCCTCGGGTCGTTCCTCATCGTTGCGGGCTATCCTCTTATCTATCTGTTCGAGAGGATGTTCATGCTGGTTTCGAGCTCCCGTCTCATAGAGCTGTGCGACACCAACAGCAAGCCTCTGCTCGAGCTTGCCCACAAGGCCCCGGGGACGTTCCAGCACTGTCTCCAGGTGATGAACATGGCTGATGCGGCGGCAAAGTCGATAGGGGCAGATGTCCCTCTGGTGAGGGCCGGAGCCCTGTACCATGACATAGGCAAGACCCTCAATCCGCAGTGTTTTATAGAGAACGATTCTACGGGAACCAACTATCACCAGGGCCTGACACCGCTGGAAAGCGCGAAGGAAATCATCAAGCATGTTCCTGACGGTCTTTCACTTGCGGACAAGTACGGCCTACCTGACGAGATAAAGCAGTTCATAGTTACCCATCACGGTACCACTTGCACCGCATATTTCTACAACAAGTACATCAATGCAGGAGGAGACCCTGACAAGGCAGACGACTTCTACTACAAGGGAAGCAAGCCGAAGACTCCGGAGCAGGTTATCCTGATGCTCTGCGACACTCTGGAGGCGGCATCGAGGACTCTCAAGGACTACACTCCGAAGAGCATCTCCTCCCTGGTGGAAGGGGTGGTCAGGTCCAAGATGGAGGCCGGGCAGTTCGAGGATGCGGACATCACCCTTCGGGAGCTCAACACTATCAAGTCGGTGATGAAGGATTACATCCAGCAGATACACCATGCGAGGGTTGTCTATCCGAAACGCAATCCTCCTGTAAAGGGCTCATAGCCTGCATGCCGGACGCTCTGCGACATGGTTTTTGGTATTATCGCAGAATTTGCTATCTTTGCACCCCTTATACGTAAAGGAAATATAAATAATTAAATATATGGAAATATCACAGAATAGGGTTGATGACCTCAACCTTGAATTGACCCTCTCGATAGGGAAAGACGACTACACAGACCGTCGCAAGAAGAAACTCAACGAGCACCGCAGGACTGCGGAGATCAAAGGATTCAGGAAAGGGATGGTCCCGATGTCCCTCGTAGAGAGGATATACGGCCAGTCGGCTCTTGTGGATGCAGTGAACGATATCATATCCGAGTCCCTCAACAACTTTATCAAGGAGAACAGCCTCAAGGTGGTAGGCGAGCCGCTTCCGAGCGAGGACCAGCCTCAGACTGAATGGGTCAACGGGAACGACTTCTCGTTCAAGTTCGACATAGCCACCACTCCGGAAGTGTCTCTGGAGCTGTCCAAGGATGACAGGATACCATATTATAATATAGAAGTCAAGGATGCCGCCAAGGCCGAGATGAAGGACAACCTCCTCAAGCAGTATGGCTCCCTCGAGGACGGTCAGGAGGCGGGTGCCGATGATTTCATCATCGTGGATTTCGAGCAGGGTGACACCAAGGTGGAAGGGACATACGTGGCCATCCGCAACATTGATGAAGCCGTAAGGCCTTCATTCATAGGCATCAAGCCTGGCGAGTCCCGCGAGATCAACGTGAACGAGGCTTTCACCAACGAGTCCGACCGTGCTTCCATGCTCAAGGTTAAGAAAGAGGAGCTGGCCAGCCTCGACCCTATGTTCAAGATGACAGTCAAGACGGTAAAGACCTTTGTCCCTGCACCTATGGACCAGGATACTTTCGACAAGATATTCGGGGCCGGGAATGTGACCAGTGAGGCCGAGTTCGACGCCAAGGTGGCCGAGAGGCTCCAGTCCGAGTACACACAGGAGTCCGAGTTCCGTTTCTCAAAGGACGCGAAGGAATACCTGGTGAAGAAGGCTGCCATACAGCTCCCTGAGAAGTTCCTCAAGAGATGGATCTTCGTCGCCAATGACGGCAAGTTCACCATGGAGGAGATCGAGAAGGAGTTTGACATGTTCCTCGAGGATTTCAGGTGGAACATGGTGCGCGGCCATCTTATGGAAAAATACCAGGTGAAGGTAGAGGATGCCGATCTGCTTGCAAGCGCAAAGGCTTTTGCAGCATGCCAGTTCGCCATGTACGGCATAGGCAATGTGCCTGATGACCAGCTCGAGTCTTATGCCAGGAACATTCTTTCGCAGGAGAAGGAAGGACGCAGGGTCCTGGAGCAGGTAGAGGACCAGAAGACTCTGGCTGCAGTGCGCGGAGTGGTGACCCTGGACACGAAGACCGTGTCTGTGGAAGAGTTCCGCGAGTTGAAATAATCGGATATGGAAAAGGATTTTGAAAGATACGCACGTCTGGAGCACGGTGTAAGCTCGATGACCATGCATCGTTACCACTCTGTATATGATGCATATATAAACCCTACAATCATCGAGGAAAGGAAGCTCAATGTGGCATCCATGGACGTGTTCAGCCGTCTGATGATGGACAGGATCATCTTCCTCGGTGTACCGATAGACGATGATGTGGCCAATATCATACAGGCCCAGCTGCTCTATCTCGCGTCCACTGACAGTGCTGCGGACATCTCGCTTTACATCAACTCCCCGGGAGGGTCTGTCTCTTCAGGGCTTGGCATCTATGACACGATGCAGCTCATAGACCCGGATGTGGCTACAATCTGTACCGGCATGGCTGCGTCGATGGGTGCGGTCCTGCTTTGTGCAGGTGCGGCGGGAAAGCGCTCCGCGCTCCCGCATTCCAGGGTCATGATACACCAGCCTCTCGGAGGTGCCCAGGGCCAGGCTTCTGACATCGAGATCGCCGCACGGGAGATAGTGAAGGTGAAGAACGAGCTTTACGGCATCATCTCGGAGCACACCGGCAAGCCGCTCGGACAGATCATGGCCGACGGCGACCGTGACTACTGGATGACATCCGGGGAAGCCCTTGAATACGGGATGATCGACGAGATCCTTACCAAGAAAAAGAAATAATGACAAGAGGAAAGAACAGAGAAGAGAGGTATTGCATGTTCTGCGGCAGGAGCGAGAATGAAGTCCCGCTCCTGCTGCAGGGTCTGGATGCCTGTATATGCAGTGACTGCGTGAAGCTGTGCGGCGACTATGTCAAGAACATGGAACCGGCAGTGTCGCCAGTCCACGGCAAACTCGAAAAGATCCTCAAGCCCAAGGAGATACATGCTTATCTCGACCAGTATGTGATCGGGCAGGACAGGGCCAAGAAACTTCTTTCTGTCGCTGTCTATAACCATTACAAGCGTATAAACCACAATCTCGACGATTCCAAGGACCTGGAAATCGAGAAGTCCAACATCCTCATGGTAGGACCGACCGGTACGGGTAAGACGTTGCTGGCCAAGACAATAGCCAAGCTGCTTGAAGTTCCGTTCACCATTGTGGATGCTACTGTGCTTACGGAAGCCGGGTATGTCGGCGAGGATGTGGAGAGCATACTTTCCCGTCTTCTGCAGGAGGCTGACTATGATGTCACGCTGGCGGAACGCGGCATAGTGTTCATCGACGAGATCGACAAGATAGCCCGCAAGAGCGACAACCCTTCCATCACCAGGGACGTGTCAGGAGAAGGTGTACAGCAGGCCATGCTGAAGCTCCTTGAGGGTAATGTGGTCAATGTTCCGCCGAAAGGAGGCCGCAAACACCCTGAACAGGAGTTCATACAGGTCAACACGCAGAACATACTGTTCATCTGCGGAGGGGCCTTCGAGGGTATTGAAAGGCGTATCGCCCAGAGACTCAACACCCAGGTCATAGGCTATGGTGCTGCCAACAGGCAGAAGGTCGACAAGGAGAACCTTCTCCAGTATGTGGCTGCACAGGATCTCCGTGCATACGGACTTATCCCGGAGATTATCGGGCGGCTTCCGGTCATCACATACCTGGACCAGCTGGACAGGGCCGCGCTTCTGCGCATCCTTACGGAACCGAAGAACGCCATTATCCGCCAGTACGAGAAGATGTTCGAGCTGGACGGCATGCAGCTGAAGATAGAGCCCGGCGTGCTTGACCTGATCGTGGATACTGCCATAGAGAACAAGCTCGGGGCGAGGGGGCTCCGTTCCATCTGTGAGCAGATCATGACAGATGCCATGTACGAGGCTCCGTCATCCAGGAAGAAGACCTTTGACCTTACACTTGACTATGCCAAGGCGCATCTCGATGCCTCCGGACGGCAGCTATGACATATCCTCCAGATAATGTCGCTGCAGGTTGCCTTATTATGAAACAATGTTTTAATACCTTTATAATGTTTAATTTAACTTTTAAAACAATGAAAAGATTTTTAACCATGCTGATGGCAGTGTCTGCCGTCTTCGCCCTTAACTCATGTAAGGAGGATGCTCCTGTAGTGGACGGGCCAAGCGTACAGTGGCCATCCAACTCCAGCTTCGCCACCGTGGATATCACGGATGATCTCGATGCAAGTCTGACAGTTACAGCTCCTGCCGGAATCAAATCTTTCGTAGTCTCTGTCGATTCAGATGCTCTTGAGAGTGCTCTCGGGGCTATCGGCATCACAACCACCGACCTTGATCTTATCAACGATGCCACTGTTATAGGAATCCTTGATGGAGTGACACAGGGACAGCTTCCTACAGGTGAGAATCTTCTCAACCAGACAAGTGTGAATTTCAACATCTCGTCTCTTGTCCAGATGATAAATGCTGTTACCACACAGGACAGCAACCATTCTTTCACTCTCAATGTCACTGACAACAATGCCAAGACGGCTACCGTCACATGTACGTTCCACCGTGTAGGTGTGGATGCTCCTTCAATGACATGGGAGTCAAATCCTGATTTCGCTACCACCGAAATTGAGACACAGATGGATGTCAAGATAGAGATTTCTGCTCCTGCTGGAATCAGTTCTTTTGTTGTCGGTGTCAATTCAGGTGTACTTAACCCGATGATTTCTATATTTACCGGCGGTTCTACAGATATGGATCTTATCAATGGGCCGCAGGCACTCTTGGAGATTCTGTCCGCAGTTGGTATCCCTACCGGGGACGACCTCCGTTCTGCTACCAAAGTGAGTCTTGATCTTTCCAACCTTGTCCCGATGATAATCACTACCGCTGGAAATCCTGCGTTGGGTACAGGTGCTCTTGAGCCTGATAGTGACCATGTGTTTACTCTTAATCTGACTGATGCTGCAGGCCAGAATCTTACTCGGGAGGTGACTTTCCACTATACAGGAGTGAATGTGACTTTGACAGATGTCAATCTCTGGGCAAATACTGCTACTGTGAATATTGAGGGTGAAGCTACAAATGTAGCATACCGTGAAAAAGGCACGGAGACTTGGAATGAGCTGACAGCCGTTGACGGAGCATATACAATCTCCCCGGTATGGAATGAGGGTACGAACGATGCAGGACTGACAGTATATACCCTGCAGGAAGGTACAGGTATCTTTGCCGGCAAGACTTATGAGATTCAGGTCGACGGTGTTACCGCTACTGAATATGCTGCCGGTGATGGTGATGTGATTCCTAACGGGGACATGTCGCAGTGGTCTTTGAAAGATGGTTCTCTGCCTTATCCTAATGCAGAGGGCGAGAGTTTCTGGGATAGTGGAAACAATTCACTCGCGTCTATGTTTGGTGCAAATCTCTGTCAGGAAGATCCTGATAATGAGGGAGTGGCATATCTTTCCGCCAATATGGTCCTCGGATCTGTATTTGCCCCAGGTAATATGTACACAGGAGATTTTATAATGAGCGGAACTAGCGGCTCTGCCAATTTCGGTAAGGTTTATGATTGGACTGCCCGTCCTTCAGGACTGAAACTTTCCTATAAGGCTGAGGTAGGTGTTATCGACAAGAATGGTTCATACGATTCTGAGGGTGAGTCCTATTTGGGACAGCAGGATATCACACGTGTGTATGCAGTAGTTATCGACTGGACTGCGCAGCACAGTGTTTCTTCCGGTCTGACAAAGCCTGCAGGCATGTGGGATCCGGCTACTGCAAACAGCGTTGAGGAAGGGAAGATTATCGGGTATGCTTCTTTGAATATCACTGAGAATCAGGCTGATTTCACTGATGTGGAGATTCCGTTTGTATGGTACGACACTGAGGCCAAGCCTGCTTCAGGGAATTATTCTATCGTGATTTCATGCGCTACCAGCAACCGTGGTGACTATCTCACCGGCTGCTCTACAAACAAACTTTGGGTTGATAATTTCGAGTGGGTTTACTAAAACCTTACCCAGGCATGGGATAAGCCTGACTCCGGGATTGTCCCGGACTCATTAAGTCACATGTCTTATAACTTTCGGCTGTCCTTCGGGGCAGCCTTTTTTATTGACTTTTCCTGTCTTATTTCGACCGAGCGCAACTGGTGGGGAAATCTGTTTCCTTTTGCTCTGCGGATTCTTCATCACTTGCTCTACGGTTTTATTGGTTATGAGGAAAATAATGCTATCTTTGTAAAGATTGGCATTAAAATCATAAATCACATGAAACAATACATTGAAAAGAACAGGGAAAGGTTCCTGGAGGAGCTGTTCTCTCTGCTCCGGATTCCGTCTGTGAGCTCTCTGGAAGAGCACAGGCCGGACATGAAACGGTGTGCGGACCGTCTGGTGGAGCTTCTTCTTGAAGCGGGAGCCGACACGGCCGAGGTTTATCCGACTGACGGGCACCCGGTGGTATTCGCACAGAAGACTGTGGATCCGTCGCTCAGGACAGTGCTGGTGTACGGGCATTATGATGTACAGCCTGTTGACCCTTTGGAACTTTGGAAATCAGATCCTTTCGAGCCGGAGATTAGGGACGGGGCCATATATGCGAGAGGAGCCAACGATGACAAGGGGCAGTTGTTCATGCATCTCAAGGCGTTCGAGTATATGGTCCGTGAGACAGGGCTGAAGCATAATGTGAAGTTCATCTTTGAAGGCGAGGAGGAGATAGGGAGTCCTTCGCTTGCTGCATGGGCCAGGGAACACAGGGACCTGCTGAAAGCAGACATCATCCTCGTGTCGGACACTACCATGATTTCCGAGAGCGTACCGTCGATAAACTGCGGCATGAGAGGACTTTCCTATGTCGAAGTGAAGGTCACGGGACCTGACAAGGACCTTCATTCCGGACATTACGGCGGAGCTGTCGCAAACCCGGTTAACATACTTTGCGACATGATTTCATCCCTGATAGACAAGGACGGCCATATTACTGTCAAAGGCTTTTACGATGATGTCGTGGAACTCTCGGATGAGGACAGGGCGAAGCTGGCCCGGGCTCCTTTCGACCTGGAGGAATACAAGGAATTCCTCGGCATAAGGGATGTGAAAGGGGAGAAAGGATACACCACTCTGGAGCGTACCGGGATACGTCCGTGCCTGGATGTGAACGGAATCTGGGGCGGATATACCGGCGAGGGGGCCAAGACAGTGCTCCCGTCGGAGGCGCATGCTAAGATTTCCATGCGACTGGTCCCTAACCAGGACAGCGAGACCATAACGAGGCTTTTCATGGATCATTTCAGGGCCATCGCACCTGACTGCGTGAAGGTCGATGTCACTCCTTGCCACGGGGGAAACGGCTTCCTGATACCGATCTCGTCCGATGCGTACCAGGCTGCTTCGAAGGCGATGACAGATGTGTACGGCATAGAGCCTGTGCCGAGCCGGGGAGGCGGCAGCATTCCGGTCCTGGCTGACCTCCAGAGGATTCTGGGGATCGACCCTCTGCTTATGGGGTTCGGCTTGGAAAGGGACACCATACATTCTCCTAACGAAAGTTATCTCCTGAGCCAGCTTTTCAGGGGGATGGAAGCCATAGCGTTGTTTTACAGATACTATTGATCCGATACGCCCCGGATGCATCCGGCAGACGGATGTCTACGGAGGCCTGACAAAATACCATCAATCATGAACAGAGAAGAATTGTATCAGCAGATACTCAAGAAGAAATCAATGCTTTGCGTCGGTCTGGATGTGGATTTCGAAAAGATGCCGGAGCATGTCAAGGCACTCGCCGAAGATGACCCGATAGCAGTGGACGGCTCCCTTTTCAAGGGCAAGGCCCGTTCGGTAGTGGAGTTCAACAAGGCCATCATCGATGCCACTGCACCTCACTGCGTGGCGTATAAGCCCAATCTCGCATTCTACGAATGTTATGGCAATGACGGAATCAGGGCCCTGGAGGCCACAGTTGACTATATCCGCAGCAGGTATCCTGAGATGTTCCTTATCGCAGATGCCAAGAGGGGTGACATCGGCAATACGGCCCAGAGGTATGCAAAGGCTTTTTTCGAGACAATGGATTTTGATGCCGTCACCCTTGCCCCTTATATGGGTGCGGACAGTGTGACCCCGTTCCTTGGACATAAAGGGAAGTGGGCCGTGGTCCTTGCCCTCACTTCCAATGCATCCGCTTTCCAGTTCCAGTGTGCGGTGAAGGACGGCAAACCGCTGTACCAGGCTGTCATTGAGGAGATGATGTCCATCTCCACGCCTGACAACATGATGTTCGTGGTGGGTGCCACAAAGGCAGACAAGCTGGCTGAGATAAGGTCTTTCTGCCCGGACAACTTTTTCCTTGTGCCTGGGGTCGGCGCGCAGGGAGGTTCTGCCGAGGAGGTGATGAAGTACGGCGCGAATGACAAGGGAGGTCTTCTTATAAACTCGTCCAGGGGCGTGATATACGCTTCTTCAGGGAAGGATTTTGCTGAGGCGGCCGCACGTGCTGCTGCTTCCACTGCCGCTCTGTAGCGTATATCCTTAATGAGGGGCGGGTCAAAAATCAGACCCGCCCCTCATTAAGGATATTCATACTTTTGATGGAGCCCTCTCCGGATGAGGGGGCCTGTCAGTCCTTGAACGATACAAGCTTCGATGCAGGCACCTTGAGTGCTTCCTTCAGCTGGTCGTCATATCTGAGACGTACCTGGATGCCGGCTTCCTGGTAGTAGTACCTTACTGCAATCTCTTCCTCTATGAAAGGTACGATCTCATCCTTCTTCAGGCGGATGAAACGTTCCTTGTCCATGTCGAGGGCTTTCTCCAGGGCATCGAGCTCTGTCTTCATGATGTCCGTAAGCCCGTCTGTCTCTATCTCATCCTTCATCTGGTCAAACAGAGTCTTGGCACTGCTCCTGTAGTCGAATTCCTGGGTCTTCGCAAACCCGATGAAATCTTCGAAATCGGCATCAGAGAGGCTGAAGCTGCCGAGTGCCGGAATCGTGTCGTGCTCCCTGACGAATTTGAGCACATAGTTGTCGATGACTCCGTTGAGCACCAGCGAATATACCAGCCTGCTGTATCTCGGGGACTCGATCTCCACATCAGGGGTGATTCCTCCCCCGTCCCTTACTGTCCTGCCGTGGAGGGTCTTGAATTCGGTGGTGAGGGAGTCAGGGATGTGGCCTACGCTTCCGTCCTCATTCCTGTGGCTGTAGTCGATGGCCTGGACACAACGTCCGCTCGGGGTGTAGTATTTGGCTGTGGTGACTTTCAGCTGTCCGTTGTACGCTATCGGCCTGATGCTCTGTACCAGCCCTTTCCCGAATGTCCTTTCCCCGATTACAGTCCCTCTGTCAAGGTCCTGAATCGCTCCGGCCACTATCTCTGATGAGGATGCCGACCCGCTGTCCACCATCACGATGAGAGGTATTGTTGTGTCCACAGGCTCTGACGTGGTCTTGTATTCCTTGAAAGACTGTGCGTCCTTGCCCTTGGCCGTGACTACCAGAGAGCCGTGGGGAACGAAGAGTGAAACTATGTTTATGGCTTCCGGCATGAGTCCGCCGCCGTTCCCTCTCAGGTCGAGCACGAGACGTTTCATGCCAGCGTCCTTCAGCTTGTAGTATGCGGCCTTGATATCGTTGGAGACGTTTTCGGTGAACCCGGTCTGCTTGATATAGCCCGTGGTGTCATCAAGCATGCCGGCATATTCCACGTCGGGAATATGTATCCTTTCCCTTACTATGCTGACATCCAGCGTGTCTCCGCTGCGAAGCTTCTTCACCTTGAACACTACGGCAGTCCCGGGCTTTCCTTTCATCTTGTCGCTGCTCTGGGCCGCTTCGAGCCCGACTGTCGGCTCTCCGTCTATTTCCAGGATTTCGTCTCCGCATACCAGCCCGTTCTTGTAGGCGGGGGAGTCCTTGTATGGCTCGTTGATGACCACATTCCCTTCCTTCTTCTTGTAGATGATGGCGCCTATGCCTCCGTATGTCTTGGAGAGCATCATCTGCAGGTCCTCGTTTTCCTCCTCTGGAATATAGATGGTATATGGGTCGAGGTTATCGAGCATGGCATTGACACCGGTGCGCATTATCCTGTCCACAGGAAGGGAATCCACGTACGAGCGGTTCAGCTCTTTAAGGATGGAATTCTGGATTTCGACCCACTGTCCCAGCTTGAAACTTTTGGACTGGGCACCCGCGGAGACAGAGATTGCGGCTGCGGCGGCTGCCGCAAAAAAAAGTCTGTGATATTTCATTTCAGTTAATTTTTCATTGGCCGGAAAGCTATTCCAGCAAAAGCCAAGCCACAAATTTACGAAAACATTCAGAAACTGTCTTGAATTTCAAAACAGTTTTCCGAAACTTTTTGCAAAAAATCAAAACAGATTTTACCTTTGCACCGGTTTTAGAGGAAATAAAAAAGCAGTTGGATTATGAAGATCGTATTTGCAACGGGCAATAGCGGAAAACTGCGTGAAGCATCAGAGATTTTAGGCGGGGGCTTTGAGCTCGTTACCCCTGCACAGATGGGCATCACCGACGATGTCCAGGAGACAGGCCTCACGCTGAAGGCCAATTCAATCATCAAGGCCGAGCATATCTGGAAAAGCTGCGGGTGCAGCTGTTTTGCAGATGACACCGGGCTTGAAGTCAACGCCCTGGGCGGTGCCCCGGGGGTCCGTACCGCCAGGTATGCGGGAGAGGACAAGGATTTCGGGAAGAACATGGACAAGGTCCTTTCCGAGCTGGCACGTCTCAGGACTGAGTGTTCAATGGCCGAAGAGCTGGGAGTGAGGATGAACAGGTATTCCCGCAGGGCCAGGTTCAGAAGTGTCGTCACGCTTATCCTTGACGGGGAGAAATATTTCTTTGAAGGCACTCTTGAAGGAAGCATTGCGTACAGCAGGTCCGGCAACGGCGGATTCGGGTATGACCCGATATTCATACCGGACGAGTTTCCCGGGAAGACCCTTGCCGACATCACGGAGGAGGAGAAAAACGCCATCTCCCACAGGGGCAAGGCATTGCGTGCCATGGCGGCTTTCCTGAACGCCAGGTGACCGTCGGCCTGCTGCCGGGCTAATCCATAAACAAAGACATGACCGCATCTGTTGAACTCATAATCCTCCATCTCACCAAGACGGGGGACAATTCTGTCGTAATCCATACCCTGAGCAGGGAATACGGCAGAAAGAGTTTTTTCGTGCGCGGGGTCGGCAAGGGGGCGATGATGACAATGTTCCTCCCAATGAATATCCTCGAGTGCGAGATAACCGAAAACAGGAGGTCGTCCCTTTCGTCTGCAGGAAGGCCTGTCCTGGCCTGCCCTCTTATGGGCATAAGGAACAGCATGTACAAGAATTCCATGACAATGTTCATGAGCGAAGTCCTGTACCGTATCATGAAGGAGGGGACAGACGAGCCCGGAATATATGACTGGTGCCGCAGAAGCATCCTGCTTCTGGATGCCATGGAGTCCGACTTCAGCAATTTTCACATACGTTTTCTGCTTGAGCTGGCCGTGGTCCTCGGTTTCCGGCCTTCATGCGAGGATCTCGCCCCGTTTGCCGGGGAACTTGCTCCTCTGGCCGGACGGTTTCTCACGGAGCCGTTCGGCCAGAGCATGCTTATACCACTGACGGGGACGGTGCGCAGCCGTCTGGCCGAAACTATCTTGAAATATCTTGAATATCACACGGAATCATCGTTGAATGTCAATTCGTTGCGGGTCCTGCACGAGATTCTGGCATAGTACGTGGCGACGTTTTCTGCAGGCATTGCCGGATATTGAATCCAATATATAAAAAATTGTTAAATATCCAAATAAATTTTGCCTGTATTTGTTTTTATAATATCTTCGCAACGTCGAAAACAAACATATTAAACACAAGTTATTATGAAACAATCGTTTAAGCTAATCGTTGCTGCGACGATAGGGGTTTTGTTCTCCCTTGCCGCTTCTGCGCAGGTAACGACATCGAGTCTTAACGGCCAAGTGTCGGACGAGGCGGACGAGCCTCTTGCCGGTGCGGCTGTCATTGCAGTCCATATTCCATCAGGTACCCAGTACACTGCGGTGACAAATCTGGAAGGGCGTTATGTGATCAACGGTATGCGTTCCGGCGGTCCGTATTCTGTCCAGATATCTTATATCGGGATGTCTTCCCTTGATTTTAAGGATGTTACCCTGAAGCTCGGTGAACCGTACGAGCTTGATGCCGTCATGTCTGTCTCCAACGAGCTCGAAGCAGTCGTCGTGGTGAGCGAGGGGTCCTTCAACTCCAGCAAGACCGGGGCCGGCGCGAGTTTCGGCAGGAAGACAGTCGAAACCACTCCTACTATCGACAGGAGCGTCTATGACGTGGTCAAGTACACCCCGCAGGCCACACTGAACAAGAACGGTGGCATTTCCTTCGCCGGGACCAACAACCGTTACAACAGCTTCCAGATTGACGGGGCTGTCGCAAACGATGCGTTCGGCCTTTCGTCCACGGGTACCAACGGAGGCCAGACAGGTGCCAACCCGATTTCACTCGACGCCATCGAGGAGATCCAGGTGGTCGTCGCCCCTTTTGACGTCCGCCAGTCCGGTTTTACGGGCGGGGCAATAAACGCTATCACCAAATCCGGTACGAATACCGTCACGGGGTCGTTCTACAGCTATTTCAACAACCAGGATTTCATCGGCACCACCGCCGGCCCTCTGGAGCAGGGGGAGACAAGGGAGAAGTATGACACCCAGCTTTCCCAGACCTACGGGTTCACTGTAGGGGCTCCTATCGTGAAGGACAAGCTTTTCATTTTCGCGAGCGCCGAATATTACAAGGCGAGCAGCCCGAACGTCTATTCCCCTGAAAACGGCTCTTATGAGAATATAGAGCTGAACGAGGAGGTCATCCTTCCGGACGGGACTTCCCTCGGCAAGTATTTCAATGAGGACATGGCCGAGGCAATGATCAGACACTATGAGGAGAACTACGGAATATCCGGTACGGGGGAGTCTTTCTCCCAGCACCAGGTAACGGACCGGGCTGTCAATGCCATGGCCAGGATTGACTGGAACATAAGCGACGCGCACAAGTTCATGCTGCGCTACCAGTTTATGGACGCTTATGCTGACCAGTATGATTCCGGTTCGTATGAATATACGTTCAACAATTCGTCATACAGACAGTCCAACAGGACCAATACCCTTGTGGCAGAGCTCAATTCGCGCATTACCGACGAGGTTTTCAACGAGTTCCGTGCGACTGCCGTGTTTGTCAGGGACAAACGCTCTGTGGCATACGGCGGAGCCAACATATACATTTCCGACAATATCACCGTCAACCTCGGCACCGACTATTCTTCAGGTGCTAACGCAATGCATTCCGACACATACACCATCACTGACAATGTGTCCATATACAAGGGTAACCATACCATCACGGCCGGAACCCATAACGAGATATTCCGTTTCTACAATGTCTTCCTCCAGGGGGCATATGGTTCATACGGGTTCACTTCCATAAACGACTTCTTCAACAATGACATAAACCAGTACGGCTACCGCTATGCCGACCCTTCACTTACGGGAGGGGATACCCGCTGGGGCGCGACCACGTGGGCGGCCCAGTTCGGCCTGTATGTCCAGGATGAGTGGAAACCGACACGCAACTTCACATTGACATACGGACTGCGTGCGGATATGCCGATGCTGCTGAACAGCCCTACAGAGAATCCGGAGTTCAACGCCTCTGATATAGCCATCTCGAACGGCCAGTATGTCGGGACTACGCCGAAGGCCTCTGTACTGTTTTCTCCGCGGGCCGGCTTTCGATGGTACGTGGACAGCGCAAGGAGGATCCTTCTTCGCGGAGGTGCCGGGCTCTTCACCGGCAGGGTGCCTTTCGTATGGCTGTCCAATGCCTACAACAATACCGGTATGGAAGCGAAGTCAGTCACTGTCAACCAGCCTGGCAGCAGTTTCCCGCTTACGAGCGACCCGTACAATGACATAGTCGTGTCCGGGATTGCCTCTGCCGGCGGCAAGGCAACCATCAACACATTGTCTGAGGATTTCAAGTATCCGCAGGTGTTCAGGGTGAACCTCGGATATGAACAGGAGTTCGGGAAAGGGTGGAAATTCACGTTCGACGGGCTTTATTCCAAGACTTTCAACAATGTCTTCTTCCAGAACCTTGCCCTGACCCGCACAGGGGCGGTATATGCCGTGAACGCTGATGCGGCCAATGCGTCGAATGTCGCCCCGTACTATTCCACAGACAATACCTACCAGGCTGTCGTGGCTCTTAAAAATACCAACAAGGGCTACTCATATTCGTTCAGCGGAAAACTTGAAAAGCATTTCGATTTCGGACTGGACATCATGGCGGGCTATACCTTCGGACATTCGTATTCGGTGAATGACGGGACATCTTCTGTCGCCCTGTCCAACTGGCAGTACAACTATTCTGTGGATACCAACTCTCCGGAGCTCTCCCACTCTCTTTTCGACAGGCCTCACAAGCTGATGGCGGTGCTCTCATATACCACACCGGTCTATGCAAACGGGCTGCAGACTACGATTTCACTCACTTATGACGGAGGCAGCGGACAGCGGTATTCATATACCATGAATGAATCCACTGACTTCAACGGGGACGGGAGAACCGGGAATTCCCTGCTCTATATCCCGACCAAGGAGGAAGTGTCCATGATGTCGTGGGCCGGTCAGGATGACGCTGCCTTGTTTGAGCAGTTCATCAGCGGGGACAAGTATCTCAGCAGTCACAGGGGACAGTGGTCTGAGAGGTATGCCGGAATCGGCAAGTTCGAACACCACTTTGACCTGCATATCGCCCAGGATTTCTATTTTGACCGGAAACACGGGCGCAAGCTCCAGTTCATAGTCGATTTCCTGAACATAAGCAACCTGTTCAACAGGGAATGGGGACTTTACTATGCCTCTGCATACAACAGGCAGATCCTGACTGTCACCAGCCTTACTTCTGACGGTAGCGGCAACATGACCCCGAGATACTCCTATGTGGAGCCACAGGACCTGAGCCTGGACGATTTCTACTCAAGGTGGAGATGCCAGCTCGGTTTCAGGCTCACGTTCTGATGGCGGCAGATGCATATAATATAATAAAGGTGGCGGACCAGCAGTGGTCCGCCACTGTTCATTTCCCCCGTTGCAGGGGCATGGGGATGCGGTTTTGTAGATTTGTTACAAAAATGTTACTTCCGTAATGCGGTTATTAAGAAAAAATTAAATGAAAATAAGAATATTAAAAGAAAATTTGCGTTTTTAGTGGATATATCTATCTTTGCGGCGTAAAAAGTAGCCAAGAATTACTTTTATATAATGTTACCACTTATGAAACAAACAGTTAAATGTTTTCTGCTCGCTTTGGCGGCAATGTTTGTAGGAGGGGGCATATTGAATGCGCAGGTGACTACCTCCGCCCTTAACGGTCTCGTTACCGATGAGGCGGGAGTCCCTGTAGTCGGTGTGGCGATTCTTGCCACACATGAGCCCTCAGGAACAATCTACACAGTTATCACTAATGAGGATGGCCGTTACACAATCAACGGTATGCGTTCTGGTGGTCCTTATTCTGTGGAATTCTCATGTCTCGGTTACCAGCCGATGACCTACACAGAGGTGACACTCCAGCTCGCTGAGACTTACAGCCTGAATGTCACTATGAAAGAGGACAGCGAGATGCTGAGTGAGGCTATCGTCATCGCGACAGGAGCTTCAAAGTTCACTGCAGAGAAGACAGGTGCATCCACTAATATCTCAAATGAACAGATGACGGCCCTTCCTACCGTCAGCAGGAGCATCGAAGACGTGACAAGACTTTCTCCATACGGAGGAAACGGCATGAGCTTCGCCGGAACAGACGGACGTACAGCCAACTTCACAGTCGATGGAGCCAACTTCAACAACAACTTCGGACTTAGCGACGGTCTCCCTGGAGGCGGAAGCCCTATCTCACTCGATGCCATCGAGGAGGTACAGGTGGTGATTTCCCCGTATGATGTCCGTCAGACCAACTTCATCGGCGGTGGTGTCAATGCCATAACCAAATCAGGTACAAACACTTTCAAAGGTTCTGCCTATATCTACCACAGGAACGAGAACATGCGTGGTAACGCAGCTGGCGGACAGGAAGTCGCCGGAGCACGTGACAGGGACAGGACTACAACATACGGTGCCACACTCGGCGGACCTATCATCAAGAACAAGCTCTTCTTCTTCGTGAACTACGAATATGAGAAAGTCCCTACTGTAGCCAACCGCTGGAGGGCTTCAACAGATGGAAAGATGAATCCGGATGCTTATATTTCGAGAACAAGAGTAGAGGACCTTGAAAGGGTTTCAAATTTCGTGAAGGAAAAATACGGGTATGACCCGGGTTCATATACGAGCTACCCTGCAGACGAGAGCAACCAGAAGATTCTTGTGCGTCTTGACTGGAACATTGCCGAGAACCATCACCTGGCAGTCCGCTACAACTACACTCTGAACAAGGGATGGAACTCTCCTAACGCTTCGTCTTCAGATGCAAGGACACGTACTGTAAATGCCCGTCTGTCAGAGTATTCCATGGCTTTTGCAAATTCCATGTACTCTATGGACAATCTCGTCCACTCAGTATCTCTCGATCTCAACAGCCGTATCAATGACAGGCTTTCCAACCAGCTCCTCGCCACATTCTCCAAACTGGACGATGTCAGGGGCAGCAACTCCGCTCTGTTCCCGTTCATTGACATACTTGACGGATCAGGTACTATCACTCCTTACATGTCTCTCGGATACGAGCTCTTTACATACAACAACGGTGTGCACAACACTGTCGCCAATGTAAGGGATGACATCACTTACTATGTCGGGACCCACAAGATTACAGCCGGCGCAAGCTACGAGTACCAGATGGCCGATAACTCATACATGAGGAACGGCACAGGATACTACAGGTATAACAGTCTCGATGATTTCTTGAATGGAGGAGAGCCGGAGACAGTCTGTCTTACCTATGGATATGACGGAGAAGATAATCCGGCAGCAAGAGTGCGTTTCCACAAGGTAGGTGTCTATGCTCAGGATGAATGGACTCCGTCCGACAGGTTCATGCTCACATACGGACTCCGTCTCGACGGACTGTTCTTCAGCAACCAGGATATCATGACCAACAATGCTATCCTCGCCCTTGACTACAACGGAAAGCATGTTGATACAGGTCTTTGGCCGTCAGGCAAGGTTTCGGTGTCTCCGCGTGTCGGATTCACATGGGACATTTTCGGAGACAAGAGCTTCAAGTTCCGTGGAGGTACTGGTCTTTTCTCAGGACGTCTCCCTCTGGTGTTCTTCACCAACATGCCTACCAACTCCAACATGGTCCAGATGAATGCCAAGATTCAGGCCGGTGACCCTCTTCTTAATAAATTCTCGGGTGATCTTATTACGAATATCGATGATTTCAAGAATTATCTTAACCAGATTGATCCGGAAAGATTCCCGCTGTCTATTTCACCTGAAGACGGTGTCGTAGGTTCGACATTTGCTGCAGTTGACCGCAAGTTCAAGATGCCTCAGGTATGGAAGACCTCAGTAGCCCTTGACTATGCTTTCCCTACATCATTCCCGATGAGCATTTCAGGAGAGTTTATCTTCAACAAGACCGTGAACGGTGTCTGCATGTCCAACTGGAATGTGAAACCTGTGGACGGATTCACAAGGCTTAACGGTCCGGACAACCGTCCGATCTATCCGGCAGAGCACAAATACACCGGAACAGATGCATTCGTCCTTACCAACACCAACAAGGGTTACGGATACTCCGCAAACGTGATGTTCAACATCACTCCTGTAGAGGGGCTCGACATCACTGCATCCTATACTCACCTTGTATCCAAAGAGCTTACAGGTATGCCTGGATCAGATGCTTCAAGTGCATTCACATACGTTCCTACTGTGGACGGACCTAACAACCCGATTCTTCACAACTCCCAGTATGTGACTCCGGACCGCTTCTTCGCTTCCCTTACATACAGGAACAAGAGCAACACCTTCAGCCTGTTCTACGAGACATGGAGGGGAGGATCCAACTACTCATACATGTATGACGGTGACTTCAACGGTGACGGATACAACTACGACGCTATCTACATTCCTGCCACCAAGGACGAGATCCTCTTCGTTTCCGACGATGACCGTGACCGTTTCTGGGCATTTCTTGAGAACGACAAATATCTGAGCAAGCACAAGGGCGAGTATGCCGAGGCCTACAGCGTTTACTCTCCGTGGGTACACAGGCTCGATCTGCACTATGCACATGATTTCAAGGTGAAGATAGGCAAGACTACCAACACCCTCCAGCTCAGTGTCGATATCAAGAACCTGATGAACCTGTTCAACTCTTCATGGGGAGTATCCAAATACATGAACGCTGCCTTGAACTCAGGCAGGATTCTCTCATGCGACCATATCAATTCAGAGGGCGTTCCTGTATTCAAGACAAGTGCGGCTGTTTCAGGCAGCACTCCTACTTGGACCTACAGCCCATCTATAGGACAGTGCTGGTATGCTCAGGTCGGTATCAAATACATGTTTAACTAATCTGGTAAAATTCGACCGATATGAAACTGAAAAATATATTGACAGCAATTGCGTCATCGGCACTTCTTTTTGCAGGTTGTACGCAGGAGTATGAGATCTCCACACTGGATGAAATCAAGGTTTCCCAGTCATATATCTGCATTCCGGCTGACGGAAGCGCTACACATGTCAGTCTTGAAACGACTGTGAGCTGGGAACTTGTCTCAGAGGTGCGCGCTGAAGATGAGGAAGGAGATGATGTTTTAGATGAGGGCGGTAACTTTGTATATGATAAAGTCGCCCTGCCTGAGTGGCTTACAGTTAGCCAGACTTCCGGATCCGCCGGTGAATTCGACATTACATTCTCAGCGGAGGCGTTGGATGACCCTACTGCCGGCCGAGAGCTTAATCTTGCAATCTGGGCGCTTGATGACAACGGAAATCCTACAGGAATAAAGCAGTATCTTATCATTCGTCAGGGTGAAATCGCCGCTTCAGAGGCTACCTGCCAGGAAGTGATTGACGGGCCGGACGGAAAGACCTATATCGTGACAGGTACATGTACAGTTATCGAGAATACACAATATGGCAACTGGCGCCTTGCTGACGAGACAGGTGAGATTCTGATCTATGGAACAGTTACGGCAACAGGCCAGTATGACTGGGAAAGTTTCAATATTGAAGTGGGTGACATCGTTACTGTACAGGGACCTAAGACCACTTACAACGGTACAGTAGAACTTGTAGATGCCAAAGTCCTTGCAGTTGAAAAGTCACTTCTTCAGAGTGTCGCTACTGAATTTACTGTAACAAAGGACGGTGGAAACGTTGAAGCCCAGTTCATAGTGAAAGGGAACGGTCTTGAATTCGAACTTCCTGAAGATCTGAAGTCATGGATTACCATATCAAATATAAGGACATTCGAGGATGAAGACGGCAACACTGTCACTGGTGTCTCAATCTCTGTGGCTCCTAATACCGGAGATGCACGTGTCGCTACCATTCCGTTCACATCTTCAAGCTCAGATGGGACTTCTACTGCAAATGTCACGATTTCACAGGAAGGGAGTATTTCAGAGAGAACTGTTGCGGAAATAATTGCTGCAGCTCCAAGCGACATCGACTATTATCAGATGACAGGAAAGGTTGCTAACCTCACCAATACTACATACGGTAATTTCGATCTCGTTGATGCTACCGGGTCTATACTGGTATATGGACTTACTGCCACAAAGCAGGAAAGCAATGACAAGTCATTTGCATCTATTGGTCTAGAGGCCGGTGATATTGTTACGCTGATAGGAACCCGTGACGAGTATAACGGTACTCCTCAGGTCGGCGGGCCGGCATATCATGTATCCCATATCGGACATACTGTTGCCACTGTAGCTGAAGTACTTGCTGCTGCAGAAGATGAAAATACATATTATATGGTAACCGGAACAGTGTCGAATATTGTTAATTCAACTTACGGGAATTTCAATCTTACGGATGAGACAGGTACTATATATGTGTATGGTCTCACTAATGCTCCGGTTGACAGCAACGACAAGTCATTTGCTTCGCTCGGGATTAAAGAGGGTGATACTGTGACTCTGATAGGCACACGTGATTCTTACAATGGGGATCCGCAGATCGGAGGTGCATATTACTTCAGCCACGAGTCTGCAGCTGAATAGGATATACTCCCGTATGGGAGTTACAATAAGTTGTTTTCGACAAAGATAACTTGTGGGCGGCCACCTGTGAAGGTGGCCGTTTTTATTGTATATTTGCGGTGCTTTTGAGAAGAAACTATCCTTTAATCATGAAAAATTGTCTTTATCGCATTTTATCTGTCATTGCCGTTTCCCTGGTGATGTCGTGTTCCGGCCATCGGGGTGAGTCTGTCACATACGAGCTCAAACCGCACGGGGAGTTGCCTGCATCCGGTATTGACGGTTTCACGAAGATTTTCCTTGCAGGGACCATAGACATGGGCAGCAGTGTGGACTGGCAGGCCCGTCTGAAGGAGCACTTTTCCTCGAAGGAGGGCAGGTATGTGCTTTTCAACCCGAGGCAGGACCACTGGAACGGCGGGGTTGACGGGGAGATGGACTACCAGGTGAACTGGGAGCTGGACCATCTGGAGCAGGCCGATATCATCATCATGAACATACTGGGAAGCAGCAAGTCCCCGATAGCCCTCCTCGAGATGGGACTCCATGCCCGTTCCGGGAAGCTGTATGTTGCCTGTGAGCCTTCTTTTTACAGATATGACAATGTGCGTATTACCTGTGCGTATTACGGAGTGCCTCTGTATGACTCGCTTGAGGAGCTCCTTTCCGCACTGGACAGGGAAGGGGTGTGATCTCCCGCCATGCCTCATGCAGTGATTTGTGCCGGTCATCATTTGTCTTCCCGAGATTTTTCTTTTTTTTTAATCTTTTTTCTGTTTTTTATGGTATATCTTTGCACAATGGAATCGCGTGATGCGACCGAAGTGTACTTTAAACCATACCTGACATGAGAAAAATATTTTGTATCGTAGCATTGGTTATGCTTGTGGCTTCGTGTAAACAGCTTAACCCGTTCCTCGGCGAGTGGAATACGCCGTACGGGATTCCTGATTTCAAGTCAATAAAGGAGTCTGACTATGTCCAGGCCGTGAAGTTCGGCATACGTCAGCAGGAAGGGCAGATAGATGCCATCATCGCCAGCGGCGGTGTGCCAGACTTTGAGAATACAATCGCGGCATACGAGCTCTCCGGAGAGATCCTCGACAGGGTCACCGGGGTGCTTTTCAACCTTTCCGAATCGGATGCTACACCGTCGATGCAGAAGATTGTGGAGAAGGTCATCCCGATGCTCACCGAGCACAATGACAATGTCTTCATGAACCCGTATTTCTTCGGCCGTGTGGACGAGCTCTACAGGAACAGGGACAGCCTGGACCTTACACGTGAGCAGGAGATGACCCTGGAGAAGATCCACCGCGCTTTCATAGACAACGGGGTGGCGCTGGATCCGGAGTCGCAGTCCCGTCTCAGGGAAATCAACAAGGAGCTGGCCGTGCTCGAGCAGCGCTTCGGCAACAATGTCCTCTCCCAGACCAATTCTTTCCGTCTTGTACTTACGGACAGTTCCGAGATAGCGGGGCTTCCTTCCGCTGTCCTTGCTTCAGCGTCCGCTGCCGCTTCACAGGCAGGGATATCAAGGCGGGAGGCTGCAAGGATCAAGGGCATTGACGAGTCCGCCATAGCTGAAGGAGGCCCATGGCTCTTTACTCTGCACAATCCGAGCTATGTGCCGTTCATGACCGGCAGTGCCCGCCGTGATCTGAGGAAGGAGATGTTCACCGCCTACTCTACAAGGTGCAACGGTTCCGGCAGTAATGACAACCGTCCTGTCGTCCTTGACATCATGCGGCTGAGGATAGAGAAGGCCCGGCTTCTGGGATATGCTTCTCCTGCCGAGCAGATACTTTCGGACAAGATGGCGCATGATCCGCAGACCGTTGACTCGTTTCTGGAAAGGATCTTTCCTGCGGCAGTCAGCCAGGCGAGGAAGGAAGTGGAGGATATGCAGCTCCTCATGGACAGGGATGTGGAGGCAGGTCTGCTTCCGGATGACAGCACATCTGTAATAATGCCTTGGGACTGGGCCTATTATGCTGAGAAGGTGCGTCAGGAGAAATATGATCTAAACGAGGATATTATCAAGCCTTATTTCAGGATGGAGAATGTCAGGAAAGGTGTGTTCAGTACCGCGCATCGTCTGTACGGGCTCAATTTCGAGGCTCTTGACAGCGTGGAGTTCTATCATCCTGATGTGGAGGGTTTCAAGGTTACGGACAGCGACGGCTCCCTGATAGGGATTCTCCTTACTGACTATTACACCCGCAGCACCAAGAGAGGCGGGGCGTGGATGAACAATGTCAGAAACCAGTACAGGACTAGGAAGGGTGAGGATGTCAGGCCGATAATCGTGAATGTGGCCAATTTTCCCAAGCCGTCTGAAGGCATGCCTTCCCTCCTTTCAATTGACGAGGTGGGGACGATGTTCCACGAATTCGGTCATGCACTGCACGGCCTTCTGAGCCAGTGCAACTATAAGGATGTGAGCGGAACCAATGTGGCACAGGATTTTGTCGAGCTGCCTTCACAGATCAACGAGAACTGGGCTTTCATACCTGAGGTGCTGGACACCTATGCCCATCATTACCAGAGCGGCGAGACTATTCCCGACAGTCTCGTTACCAAGATTTCCGTATCGAGGAATTTCAACCAGGGATTCATGACCACCGAGCTTGTGGCTGCTGCCATTCTCGACATGAGGTGGCATGAGCTCCAGTCCATATATGTATCTCCCGACTGCCCTTACGCCTCTGACATGGATGCCCCGTCAGGCTCGGCTGAAGGCATGAAGGTCATCGACCCGGAGAAGTTCGAGGCCTATGTGATGGCCCAGGCAGGACTTCCTGCGCAGATAATCCCGAGATACCGTACCACTTATTTCAATCATATCTTCAGCGGGGGATACAGTGCAGGGTATTATGGCTATCTCTGGGCGGAGGTGCTGGACAAGGATGCGTTCGAGCTGTTCAGGAGAAAAGGGGTCTTCAACGCGGCTACGGCGCTGTCTTTCAGGAAGAACATCCTTGAAAAAGGAGGCAGTGAGGAACCTATGGTCCTTTACAGGAGATTCCGCGGGGCCGATCCTGACCCTGATGCCCTTTTGAGAGCCCGCGGCCTTGAATAATAAAACGATGGACCGCAACGACATCCGGGGGCTGTCTCCGTATCGTTGCAGTCCAATGAATTCACGGCAGAGGGCCTTTCGGCCCTTGTCTCAGATACCGAAGTGGTGGTAGTGCGGCCCGAAACGTTCGAATGCGGCCCTGTCAAGGGCTTCCCTGTGGTCCGGATGCGCGATGCTTATAATGAGCTTGGCCCTTTCCTGGAGCGACTTCCCGTACAGGTCCACGACTCCGTATTCGGTGACGAGGTAGTGTATGTGTGCGCGGGATGTCACAACACCTGCGCCGCTGAGGAGCGTAGGCGATATCTTGCTTTCTCCCTTGCGGGTGCTTGACGGCATGGCTATGATTGCCTTTCCTCCGCGGGAGAGCGATGCCCCGTATATGAAATCCATCTGACCTCCTGCCCCTGAATAGAATCTGGTCCCGAGCGAGTCGGCGCATACCTGTCCTGTCAGGTCAACCTGCAGGGCTGAATTTATGGCCGTGGTCTTGGGGTTCATGGCTATGTTGAATGGGTCGTTGGTGTATCCCACATCCATCATCGAGACCATAGGGTTGTCATCCAGGAAGTCATAGCATGCCTGGGAGCCCATCACGAAGGTGGAGACCAGCTTTCCCTTGTCTATTCCTTTCTCCGAGCCGTTCACCACCCCTTTCTCCACAAGGCTTAGCACGCCGTCGGCAAACATCTCGGTGTGTATCCCCAGGTTCCTGTGGCCGCCGAGCTGTGCCAGCACTGCATTCGGGATGGCCCCAATGCCCATCTGGAGACAGGCCCCGTCTTCGATGAGGCCTGCGCAGTTGCGCCCGATGGCCTCTTCCACTGCATCCGGGGCGTGGAATTCCGCTGGAAGCAGGGGAGTGTTGTCCTCCACGAAAATGTCTATCCTGTCCATCGGGATCATTGCCTGCCCCCATGCACGCGGCACATGCCTGTTCACTACGGCGATGACTGTCTTTGCACATTCGATGGCGGCGAGCGTGGCGTCAACCGAGGTCCCGAGCGATACGAACCCGTGCTTGTCCGGAGGACATACCTGTATCATGGCCACGTCGCATGGCAGAGCCCCGCACCTGTACAGCTTCTGGGTCTCGCTCAGCAGCACAGGGATGTAGTCGGAGTACCCGCTCTGGACGCTTTTCCTTACATTCGAGCCTATGAAGAACCCCTGGTGGAAGAATATCCCGTCGAATTTCGGGTCAGTATATGGGGCCTGTCCTTCTGTGTGCAGGTGGTGTATCCTGACATTTTTCAGTTCTCCGGCTTCTCCCCGCCGGCAGAGGGCTTCGATGAGCACTTTCGGGGCACTTGCCACACTGCTGAGGTGGATGTGGTCACCTGATTTCACGGCCTGGACAGCCTCGTCTGCTGTCACGAAACGGATTTCTTTCCTCATGAATTGTAAGTTTTTTGTGGGTTCAGTTGAAAAATGTTTGATCTTCGCTTCAAATATAGTATAAATTGTTCTAAAGGACCTCCGGATGAATTGTAAAATTTCTAAATTTGCAGCCCTTAACCAAAAAACTGGAAATGACCATGAGATCAGGTGTAGCAGGAGTATTCAGACCCAAGTTTTTCAGTCTCTTCAAAAAAGGCGGATATGACACCCGGACATTCACGGCGGACCTTGCCGCCGGTGTGATCGTGGGGATAATCGCTCTTCCGCTCGCGATTGCGTTCGGCATAGCCAGCGGGGTGACCCCGCAGCAGGGCCTTATTACGGCTGTAGTGGCCGGTTTCCTCGTGTCGGTGTTCGGCGGTTCGCGCTTCCTTATCGGAGGACCGACAGGAGCGTTCATCGTGATTGTGTCCGGCATCGTCGCCCAGTACGGCATGCAGGGGCTGATAATCGCCACCATCATGGCTGGTGTGATGCTCGTTGTCATGGGGCTGTGCCGTATGGGGGCCATCTTCAGGTTCATCCCTTACCCTATAGTGGTGGGGTTTACGAGCGGCATCGCCTTGACGATATTCTCCACGCAGATAAAGGATTTCCTCGGGCTTGACGTGGCTGCCCCGTCAGGCTTCATACCGCAGGTGGTGTGCTATGCGGAGAATATTGGCTCGATTGACCTTGCCGAGACACTGATGAGTGTATGCTGCCTGCTGGTGATCATATTCTGGGGCAGGTTCAACAAGAAGGTCCCCGGCTCCCTTGTCGCCCTTGTGCTCGGGACGGCTGCGTCGCTGCTTCTGGGACGTTTCGCCGGTGTGGATTTCGCCACCATAGGCTCTAAGTTTCCTGAGCTGGCCCAGGGGCTTCCTATGCCCAGGCCTGTTGCCCCGCATTTCGACTACGACACGGTCATGGGCCTGGTCTCCCCGGCCTTCACCATCGCGGTGCTGTGCGCCGTGGAGTCCCTGCTTGCGGCCATGGTCGCGGACGGTGTGACGGGAAAGAGGCATGATTCCAACACCGAGCTTATCGGCCAGGGGATTGCCAACATCGTGACCCCGATGTTCGGCGGGATTCCTGCTACAGGTGCGCTTGCAAGGACCATGGCCAGTATCAACAACGGGGGAAAATCCCCTGTCACCGGGATTGTGCATGCTGCCGTGCTGCTCCTGATATATCTGTTCCTGATGCCTTACGCCGTGCATATCCCGCTGTCGTGCCTGGCAGCCATCCTGGTCATGGTCGCCTACAACATGAGCGAATGGCGCACGTTCCGGTATCTGCTGAAGGCCGACCGGGCAGATGTAGCCGTGCTGCTGATAACATTTTTCCTGACTGTGCTTGTGGACCTTACGGTCGCCATCGAGGTGGGTGTGCTTCTGGCTGTCGTCCTCTTCGTGAAACGCGTCATGGAGACATCCTCCATAAAGGTTCTGGACAGCGACCATGTGTCGGCGTCTGAAAGCGACGAGACTCCGAACCAGTACGATATGGAGTACCTCGATGTCCCTCAGGGTGTGGAGGTCTATGAGATCGACGGGCCGTTCTTCTTCGGTCTTGCCAGCCGCCTTGAGGAGCTTGAAGAGGGGCATCGCAGCGATGTGTCGGTGCGTATCATCAGGATGAGGAAGGTGTCGTTCATGGATTCGACTGGAATAAGGAATCTCCGCAACTTCTGCAGCCGTGCTGAAAAGCGCGGTATCCGGGTCATCCTCTCCGGGGTGAACCCGCAGGTGCTCTCAACCCTCCGCAAGTTCGGCCTGGACAAGGAGATAGGCGAAGAGTACATTTTCCCTTATATAATACCTGCGCTTGCCAAGGCCGGTGAATACATTGAAAACATGAAGGCCATGGACAACGGAAAGGTAAAATAACTAAATAATCCAACAGATAAAATCCGATACTCATGAATACAAGAGAAGAAAAACTAGAGGCTTTCGGCCGGATACTGGACATCCTGGACGAACTGCGTGTGAAATGTCCTTGGGACAGGGAACAGACCACCGAGTCGCTGCGCCCCCAGACTATAGAGGAGGTATATGAACTCAGCGATGCCATAATGAAGAAGGACTCGAAGAACATTTCCAAGGAGCTCGGCGATGTGCTCCTGCATGTAATCTTCTATGCCAAGATCGGCGAGGAGCAGGGCAAGTTCGATATCGCCGATGTAATCAATCTGCTGTGTGACAAGCTGATATACCGCCACCCTCATGTATTCTCCACGGTGCAGGTGGAAAATTCCGCCCAGGTCATGCAGAACTGGGAGATGCTGAAGGCCAAGGAGAAGGACGGCAACAAGCGTATCCTTTCCGGTGTCCCTGATGCATTGCCTCCGCTCCTGAAGGCATACAGGATGCAGGACAAGGCCCGTGGTGTGGGCTTCGACTGGGAGAAGAAGGAGGATGTATGGGACAAGGTCAAGGAGGAGCTCCGCGAGTACCAGGACGAGCTTGATGCAATGGAGTCGGCTTCATCCGTAGAAGACCGCAAGGCTGCCTTCGACAGGGCGGAGGGTGAACTCGGTGACTACCTTTTCGCAGTAGTCAACGCGGCCCGTCTCTACGGCCTGAATCCGGACACTGCGCTCGAGCGCACATGCGCCAAATTCAAAAGGAGATTCACTTATCTCGAAGAGCATACTATCCGCCAGGGCCGTGACCTGCACGATATGACACTGGAAGAGATGGACGCCATCTGGGATGAGGCAAAGAAAAAAGGGCTCTGAGAGGAGCCCTTTCCCTGTATTAAAGTCCGTACGGGACCGCCTGTTTTCATTTGCAGTCCGGGAAACAGCTGTATGAAGGTTCAGGTCCCATTTCAAGGACGAGCTTTCCTCCTTCCTTGATGGCACTGAACGGGATTCTCGGCTCTTTCAGCTGCTTCCCGTTGAGGAAGGCCTTCTGGATGTAGATATTCTCAGGGGAATTGTTCCTTGTCTCTACAGTAAATGTGTTTCCGGAGTAGTAGTCCCGGTTCAGCTCAACGGTGATCCTGCCGAATATCGGGCTTCCTATCTCGAGCATCGGCTCGCTGCTGCATCCTCCGTCCATCTCGAAGAATCCCATTGCGCTCATTACGTACCATGCTCCCATCTGTCCTTCGTCCTCGTCCCCTTCCCATCCGTGGTACGGGGTGTCTCCGTAGTACCGGTCAAGGATGGCCCTGCTCCATTTCTGGGCGAGCCACGGTTTCCCGGAATAATTGAACAGGTACGGTGTGCACATGTTGACCTCGTTGCCGTGGTTTATGTAGAACTCAGCGGACTGTCCCATTGTCCTGTCGAATACATGGGCAGCGAATCTGTATTTTTCGGATTTCTCGAATCCTTCTTCAAGTCTTCTGTTGAACTCGTCCTTCCCGATCAGTTCCACCAGTCCGCGGATGTCGTGCGGCACATACCAGGAGTACTGCCAGCTGTTGCCCTCGATGAATCCTGCGTTGGAGAATACGTCGAACTCAGGGTCCCATACTCCGGCGGCGTCCTTCCTGACGACATACTTGAGTTCCGGGTGGAATGCATTGCGGTAATTCATCGACCTGGCCTCAAGTCTCTTGCCTTCCTTCTTGTCACCCACGGCGTATGCCATCTGGGCTACGCACCAGTCGTCGTAAGCATAGTCCAGGGTCTTGGATACCACGCCGTATTCGCGCGGCATGTATCCGTATTCGATGTATTTGTCGAGCTGAGGGTTGCCCGCATATCCGCCGCCCGGATGGTCGATGCCTGGCTCCGTAACGTTCTTGTGGATAGCCTCGTATATGGCCTCGCCGTCTTTCCTGATACCCTTCTGGTAAGCCGCCACCATGAGTGCGGTCTCGTGTGACCCTTCCATGATTCCGGAGTATTCGAGTCCTGCAGGGCCCTTGCAGGTCCAGCCAGTATGGCGGAACATCTCGAGCTGGGTGCTCACCCAGTCATCCATGATTTCGGGCGCCATTATGGACCATAGCCCGTTGAGGTTCCAGTAGGTGTTCCAGAATGCGTCACCGCCGTACATCTTGCCTTTTTCCACTGTCTGGACGTTTTCCATCGCGTCCATGTATTTCCCGTTCACGTCACTCCAGGTCTGCTTACCGGCGAACGAGCGGTAGAGGTTGGTGTAGAATTTCACCTTGTCCGTCTCGCTCCCTCCTTCGACCTTGATCCTGCCCAGAAGGCCGTTCCACTCTTCCCTGGTGTATGCGGCGACCTTGTCGAAATCGTATCCGAGAGGTGCAAGTTCTGTCTCCATGTTGAGCCTTGCCTGGCCAATGCTCACGAGAGAAAGTCCTGTGCAGACTGTCACCTGGTCTCCTTCACCGGTGGTGTATATGGCGTACGCCCCCATGTCTCCGGAGCCGTGTATCCGGTCGATATCCTCGCGGATCTCCCCGCCCTGCCATCCGTTGAGCTGCCTGAACGGACGGCTGAACCGGATGACGAAGTTGAGCCGGTAGCTGTTCCACCAGCTCCAAGGCCCGGACTGGCAGTCGGCATAGCCTTCTATCTCCGTGTCGCTCACTTTTGTGATGCAGGCATCCTTGACGCTGAATCCGTAGTCCCATTCGGTAGGGAAGAGGAGATCCATGAGTATCCTCGATTCCTTCATCTCCGGGAATGTGTAGCGGTGGACTCCGCAATGCACTGTGGCGGTCATCTCCGCCCTGACTTTATGGTCATAGAGGAATACGGAATAGTATCCTGGCGAGGCTGTCTCGCTTTCCTTCATGATGCGCGAATGGTATCCTGCGTTGGCACCGAGGTACGGGGAGTCAGTGGACGGGTTCCCGAGCGCCAGGTCCGCCGTGGTCGGCATCATCATGAGCCCTCCCATCGTCCAGGCGTGGAGGTGGCTGAACCCGGACACGTTGTTTATGGAATACTCATAGCCTCCCATCCAGACATTTCCCTGGTTGTCAGGACCGAGCTGCACCATCCCGAACGGTGCTTGTGCATAAGGCCCCAGCATCCACCTGGAGTTTGATGTCCCGATGAACATATCCACATAATCGACAGGCTGCTTTTCAGCTGCCGAGGCCGAAACCAGCATCGCTGTCCCCAGCAGCAGCGGGCAAAAAATTCTTTTGAGATTCATGTTAAAGTGTAGCGTTATGAAATTATGTATGCACAAATATACGCAGAAGCCGAGAGCAGAGCAAATTTATTTGCTATGCCGAGGCGTGAACAGTATAAATGGCCAAAAGCCAAATATAGTCGGAAGCCATCGGGTATTGCACCGTCAGGCTTGCATTTCCGACAACAGAAAGCCAGTCCTGCTGCAGAAGATTGAAAATTTTTCCGGCGTTTAAGGAAAAATTAATTTGGATATAGCAAAAATAAACTATATTTGTTCAGACATTGAGACTCCGCAAAGGTTCCTTAATGCGTTACCACGATAGTTATAATACTGAAATACAATGACAAGCGTTTTACGATTCCTTCAGACATGCGGTAGTGTGCTCATCGCGGTACTTGCCATGGCCATGTCAGCAAACCCGGCTTCAGGCCAGGTCTCGTTCGGCAATTCCGAGAAATTCAACGGAGGGTGGCTTTTCTCTCTTTCGGACAGTCCTGATGCGGCATCCCCTTCATTCGATGACGGTTCATGGACCCGTGTTGTCCTTCCTCATGACTGGTCTGTGCGAGAGCCGCTTTCCCCGACTCTTGCAAGCTGTACAGGTTATCTGCCGGGAGGAATCGGATGGTACAGGAAACATTTTGCAGTCCCGTCAGGTAAGGCGGAAAAGTGGTATGTGTATTTCGAAGGCATTTACAACAGGAGCGAAGTGTATCTGAACGGACACCTGCTCGGCTCCAGGCCGAACGGGTACATTTCCTTCATGTACGACATGACTCCTTACTTGAATGAATCAGGGGACAATGTCCTGTCTGTAAGAGTCGATCACAGCCGTTCGGCGGATTCCAGGTGGTACACCGGATCCGGCATCTACAGGGATGTGTGGATAGTCTCTGCTCCGGAAGTGCATCTTGCCCAGTGGGGCACGTCGTATTCCCTGAAGGAGCTGAAGAAAGGCCGCGCCGTTCTTCAGGTGAAGGTGTCGGTGGACAAGGGGGAGTCTCCCGCAGGGAAGTTGTCAGTGAAGACGGCGCTTTACGACAGGGAAGGCCGCAGGGTGGCATCGGCTTCAACTCCGGTCAGGGATACAGGAGTCGGAGTGTCGGAGGTGTCTATGGAACTGTCAGTTCCGGACCCGGAACTATGGTCTGTGGATTCCCCTTATCTTTACACTCTGTCGGCCGAGCTCGTATGCGGCAGGGAGACAGTGGACGGATGCAGGGTCCGTGCGGGGATAAGAGAGCAGGGGTTTGACCCTGACAGAGGCTTCGCCCTGAATGGCAAGTGGATGAAGGTCAAGGGAGTGTGCCTGCATCATGATGCAGGAGTGCTCGGGGCTGCAGTCCCGGAGGACGTGTGGCGGCGCCGTTTGGAGAATCTTAAGTCCATAGGCGTGAATGCAATAAGGATGAGCCACAACCCTCAGGCTCCTGCCGTATATGACCTGTGCGATGAGCTTGGGATCCTGGTCATGGACGAGGCTTTCGACGAATGGCGTTTCCCGAAGCGCAAATGGATAGAGGGCTGGAACGTCGGGACTCCAGGATTCCAGGGCAGTGCGGACTTCTTCGACGCATGGTGCGAGGCGGATGTGACGGATATGGTGCGCAGGGACAGAAACCATCCTTCGATATTCCTTTGGAGCATCGGCAACGAGGTCGATTATCCGAATGACCCGTATTCCCATCCCGTGCTTGACGGCTCGACCATAAGCCAGCCGATGTTCGGAGGATACCACAAGGATGCTCCGGATGCCATGGAGCTCGGAGAGATCGCCGGAAGGCTTGCAGCATGTGTCCGTGCCGTGGATACCTCCCGTCCTGTCACCGCAGCACTTGCAGGAGTGGTGATGTCCAACGAAACAGCATATCCCGATGCCCTGGATGTCGTAGGATACAACTATACTGAGGACCGTTACGATACCGACCATGCGGAATATCCTGAAAGGGTAATATACGGCAGCGAGAACAGACCGGACATCGACGCCTGGAAAGCCGTCAGGGACAAGGACTTCATCTTCGGACAGTTCATCTGGACCGGAACAGACTATCTCGGTGAGTCAGGCCCGTGGCCGTCACGCGGATTCTATACCGGACTTCTGGATTTCGGCAGTTTCGTCAAGCCGAGAGGGCATTTCCGTGCATCCCTGTGGAGCAGCGAGCCTGTCACATACATAGGCACTTACCCTTCCGGGAACTGGCTGTCAGTGGATGCCTGGGATATATGGAACTATACCCCGGGAGAAATGATAAGGGTGGTGTGCTATACCAATTCCCCTCAGGCACGTCTTCTCCTGGACGGGGAGTGTGTCGGGGAAATGAAGAAGTACGACGATGTCACCGGGATAATATACTGGGACATACCGTACAGGCCCGGCACCTTGAGGGCTGAGGGATGCGACATGGACGGCAATGTCCTGTCGTCCTATGAGATAAAGTCATCTCTGAGGCCATACGCCCTGAAGGCATACATCGACAATGCCGCATCTGCCCCTGACGGCCATACTGTCGATCATGTCATAGTGGAAATAGTGGATGAGAACGGGACAAAGGTGATGCTCGGGGACAATGAGATAACTTGCCGCATCGACGGCCCGGCCACCTTGCTCGGACTTGAAGCGGGGAACAATTCAGACATGACCGACTACACCGACAACGTGCACCGCGCCTACCACGGCCGCCTCCTGTGCTACATCCGCAGGGATGTCCAGGGACAGGCTGTGAAGCTTACTTTCACTTCCCCTCTGCTGGAAGGCTGTACGATAGAGCTGCGGTGATTTTCTGGCAATGGAGCCTTGGCAGTAAAGGGATACGCATCGGATTTGTGTTATTGTTTTTATGGGAAGCAGGTTCGGAATCTGCAATGCGGGGAAATGTGTGTACAAATGTTAAAAAGTTGATAAATGTGTTGGATATAAAGTAAAAAACAGTAATTTTGTTCAGACATTCCGGATTGCCCGACGGACCGGATGTGATACCACCATATAATATAACACTGATAACCAATACGATGACAGCTACTCTTTTCCCACAGACAGTGTGCTGCATATCTGCGGCCGGATTTGTTCCTGTTTATTGCCTGTCTCCTCCGCTTTTCAGAGGACAGTCACAATCATATTAAAAAAGGTAACGTTTGAAAGACTATTAATAACCTCAATATTAACTGCTAATCACATTATGAGATCTTTTGGAAGTTCTTCAGGATGGCTGTTATCTGCCATAATCCTGATGATCGGTATATGGGGGGGGATTCCTCTGTATGCCGCGTGGCCTGAGCCCTCGGGTGCAGACCAGAGCAAGGTAATCACCGGACGTGTTGTGGATGCCAACGGGGAACCGGTGATAGGTGCAGCTGTCATGGTGGAAGGCACCACAGACGGAATTCTTGTGGATAATGACGGAAATTTCGGACTTTCGGCAGAAGAAGGGCAGACTCTCATCGTGAGTATGATAGGATACGTCGAGAAACGTGTCAGGGTCACCGCAAAAGACGAGTACCTCGTCATCATGGAAGAGGAGACTACCCAGATAGAAGATGCTATGGTCGTGGCTTTCTCGACGCAGAAGAAGGAAAGTGTCGTGAGTTCCATAGCGACAATCCGTCCGGCTGAGCTCAAAACTCCTTCAAGCAACCTCACTACGGTCCTGGGAGGCCGTATCGCAGGAGTCATAACCCAGCAGCTTTCCGGTGAGCCGGGACAGGACAACGCCGAGTTTTTCATCCGTGGGGTAACTACATTCAATTCCAACGCCCGCGGACCGCTTATCCTTATCGACAATGTGGAACTTTCCGCCAATGACCTGGCGCGTCTCCAACCGGATGACATCGCATCATTCTCGGTGCTGAAAGATGCTACTGCGACAGCTCTTTACGGTTCGAGGGGTGCCAATGGCGTGATTCTGGTCACGACAAAAGAAGGTCATGAAGGCAAGGCCAATCTCAGTATCAGGTTTGAGAATTCATTTTCGATGCCGACGCGTGAGGTAGATGTCGTGGATCCGATAGAATGGATGCAGTATTACAATGAGGCTGTATCGACACGCGACCCTCTTGCACCGAGGCCTTTTTCTGAAAAAAAGATCGAACTTACGAGACGTGGCGTAAACCGATATGCCTACCCTGCCGTGGACTGGCTCGATGAGATGTTCAAAGACTTCACTACCAACCAGAGGGTCAATGCCAATCTCAGCGGAGGAGGCAAGGTGGCCCGCTATTATCTGGCCGCTTCGTTCGCCAATGATACCGGCCTTCTGAAAAGGAACAACAGCAACTCCTTCAACAACAACATCTCGCTGCAGACTATGCAGCTGCGGTCCAATATCAATATAAATGTAACTCCGACTACTGAAGTCGCTGTCCGTTTCAATGCGACATTCGATGACTACAGCGGTCCTATAGACGGAGGAAGCATGTTGTACAGGATGGCTCTTGCGGCTGATCCGGTGTCATTCCCGATGTATTACGTGAATCCAGAATCAGGCGGGTCTTCTACGCACATAATGTTCGGAAATGTTGAAGACGGTAATTATCTCAACCCTTATGCAAGGATGGTCCATGGTTATAAGGAGTACAGCAAGATGAACCTTATAGCGCAGATTGAGCTGAAGCAGAAGCTCGATTTTATAACTAAAGGCTTGGACTTCAGAGCAATGGTCAATACTACGAGATATTCGTATTTCGATTTGCAGAGGTATTACAACCCGTTTTGGTACACAATGACTACATACGACATAGTTGATAATACCTATACTCTGAACTGCATCAACCCTGATGGCGGTACAGAGTATCTGAATTATAGCCAGGGTGGAAAAGATATCCAGTCAACTACCTATCTCGAGGCTGCAGTAGATTACAACAGGACTTTTGGCGATAAGCATGAGGTGTCGGGCCTCCTGGTGTTTACATTACAGAATAAACTTTACGCGAATCAGACAGATCTCCAGAAGTCCCTTCCTTACAGAAATATGGGACTGGCCGGAAGGGTGACATACGGATTTGACAGCAGGTATCTTATAGAAGCGAATTTTGGATACAACGGTTCCGAGAAGTTCGCCAGGAAGGAAAGGTTCGGATTTTTCCCTTCTGTCGGACTGGGATATATTATTTCCAACGAACCATTCTATGGCCCGAAACTCAAGAAGGTGCTCAATCTTTTAAAACTCAAGGCCACTTATGGGCTAGTGGGGAATGACCAGATCGGAGGTGCGGATGACCGCTTTTTCTATTTGTCCAACGTGAATATGAACACTGACCTGAATGTGGTTTTCGGTGACGAATTATCCTTTTCTTCAAAAGGTGTCGGGATAAGCAGGTATGCCAATGACCAGATAACCTGGGAGGTTGCCCGCAAGTTCGATGTCGGTATAGAAATGGGGCTGTGGAACTGGATAACCGTGCAGGCTGATTATTTTACTGAAAAGAGGACCAATATTCTCATGGACAGGCAGTCAATACCTTCTACTATGGGTCTTCAGGCTACTCTGAGGGCCAATGTCGGGGAAGCATCATCACATGGTTATGAAGTGACAGTCGAAGCGAACAGGTCGTTCCCAGGAGGGTATTGGGTGTCTGGACGTTTCAATATGACATACGCTACAGGACGTTATGATGTATATGAAGAGCCGGATTATGGATATGAATGGCTTTCATGGGAAGGAAAGAGGCTGAACCAGATAACGGGACTTATAGCGGAACGTCTCTTTATCGACGAGGCGGATATAGCCAACTCGCCGGAACAGACATTCGGCCCTGTAATGCCTGGCGACATCAAGTATAAGGATATCAATGAGGATGGTATAATCAATGGACAGGATATTGTCCCTATCGGGTATCCGACTATCCCTAATTATATATACGGTTTCGGTGTTTCTGCCGGAATCAAGGGATTCGACATAAGCCTCTTCTTCCAGGCGGCTGCCGAGTGCTCCTTCATAATAGACCATCAGGCTACGGCACCTTTCATCAATATGTCGAAAGGTAGTGAATGGGGGGATGCCGCGTCTCTGACCACAAGTAATGCCATGCTCCAGGCATGGGCTGACAGTCACTGGTCTGAGACCAACAGGGACTCTTATGCCACTTATCCGAGACTTACTCCGGAACTGGTGTCAAACAATAACCGCAGCAGCACATGGTGGCTTCGAGACGGTTCGTATCTCAGGCTCAAGACTGTAGAATTTGGTTATACTTTACCTGAAAAATGGACTAACAAGATGCGAATCAAGTCTCTCAGGCTTTATTTCAGTGGTACCAACCTTTTCACTCTGTCAAAATTCAAGATGTGGGATGTCGAGATGTCTGGCAATGGACTGAACTATCCTATCCAGAGAGTCCTTAATCTTGGTATCAATGTAAATTTCTAATATTCAAAGACAATGAAGAAAAAATATATAATCATATCAGTTGTGTCGGCATGCTCCCTTGTTTCCTGCAGCTGGCTGGATATTGTACCAGACAATGTGGCCACTATGGACATGACATTCCAGACTAGAGCAAATGCTGAGAAGATGCTATATACCTGCTACAATTATATTCCAAGTACTGCCAGCCCGTGGGAAAATCCAGGTATCGGGGCCAGCGATGAAGTGTGGAACTGCGCAGAGAAAACATATTACTATACAAATGAGACAGCTTTCCGTATCGCTGAAGGGCTCCAGAACACTAACGATCCGTATCTTAACTATTGGAGCGGAGGACAGAGCGGCTCCAACCTTTTTATCGGCATAAGGGATTGCAACATATTTCTTGATAATGTGGACAAGGTCCCTGATATGTCTCAGTCGGAAAAGGATCGCTGGAAAGCGGAAGTGAAATTTATAAAAGGTTATCTGCATATGTGGCTTTTTCAGTTGTACGGGCCTATCCCGTTCATTGACCACAATATAGATGTCTCCGCATCTCCGGAAGATGTGAAGGTCGTACGGGAGCCTGTGGATGATGTCGTTTCAAAAATAGTAGCGCTTTTTGACGAAGCGATTTACAGTGGCGACCTTCCTGATTTCATAAGGGTCCGTGACACTGAAATGGGACGGATTACGAGACCGGGAGCAATGGCCATCAAGGCGCGCCTTCTTACTTATGCCGCTTCTCCTCTATATAACGGGAACGGGGATTTTGCATTCTATGTCGATGCCCAAGGCAGGAATCTCATCAACCCTGTATATGACCAGCATAAATGGGAACTTGCCAGGGATGCATGCAAGGAAGCCATTGATGCTGCTATCGCTGCCGGACACGATCTTTATGAGTTCGATGAGCCTGTAATCAACATATCTGATACTACAGAACTTGAGTTGACTCTGAGGCATACTATTACCAAGAAATATGGACAGGAACTGTTATGGGGGCTTGGTAATAATAAGCTCAACACCCGTGATATTCTCGGTATCTGCAATGCTCCTTTGACTTCTTATCATCTGAGTAATAAGTTAGCTTGGGTGAAGATGATGCACAACCCGACCCTCGGAGTGGTGGAGCAGTTCTATACAAGGAACGGAGTGCCTATAGATGAAGATGTCACTTACGACTATGAAAACAGGTACGAGGTTATGGATATTCCTGCGGACCATTTCTACTATGCCGACACAACTGCGCGTACTGCGCGCCTCCATCTGTTCCGTGAACCCAGGTTCTATGCATGGATAGGCTTTGATAACGGTAAATGGTTCAATATGGAGGCCACTGATGACGAGCATGCTTATGTACTTCATTGCAAGTCCGGGGAACTTGCCGGGCGTAATACGGAAAATTATTCTGTAACGGGTTTCTTCACCAAGAAGATGGTAAGCTACGAGCTGGTGATGACACAGTCAAATGACACAGGAGATGCATGTGCACGCTATGCCTTCCCAATCATACGACTTGCAGATCTGTACCTTCTATACGCGGAATGCCTCAATGAATGTAAGGACCAGCCTGATGCAGAAGTTTACGAATATATTCAGAAAGTCAGGGACAAGGCCGGACTTGACAAGGAGACAGGAAGCCTTGTGGAGACATGGAAGAAGTATTCTTCAGATCCGGACAAGCCTTCTACTAAAGATGGAATGCGTGAAATAATACAGCAGGAAAGGATGATAGAGCTTTGCTTCGAGGGGCAGAGATTCTTTGATCTCAGAAGATGGAAGCTGTCCATGGATTACTGTAACCGTCCGGTGATGGGGTGGAGTGTTACAGAATCGGACGAATCTTTCTATACTCCGGCATACATAGATTTTCAGACCTTTACCCCGAGGGATTATTTCTGGCCGATAAAGCTGGATGATATTTACAGGAATAACAAATTGCAGCAAAGTCCGCTGTGGTGATAAGACAGACAGTTATGAACAGACATATAGTATATTTATTTTCGGTGGCCCTGATTATGATGACGGGCTGTGCAGATGTGGATCTGCTCCACCCTTACGGCAACGATGACGGTGTAGCTCCGGGTCCTGTCTCGGATGTGAAGGTCAGGAACTGGTCCGGTGCGGCTACAATAAGCTACAGGCTTCCAAGTGACCCGGACTTGTCGTATGTAAAGGCGACTTTCACGGGTACGGACGGAAACCAGCGTGAAATGAGGGCTTCCGCTTACGTGGATTCCCTTGTGATAGAGGGATTCGGTGATACCAGGGAGTATGAGGTGGAACTCAGGGCTTATGACAAATTCGAGAACGCATCGGCTCCGGTAGCGGTTACGGTACATCCTGACACTCCTCCTATCACGCTTGTCCGCGAGTCTCTTGAATGGTCTGTGGATTTCGGAGGTTTCCTTATCTCGTTCGAGAATGTGACAGGGTCTGATATAGGCCTGTATGTGCTCCAGAGAGATTCAGTGTCACAGACGATGGAATATTATGATGTTTATTTTACCGGACAGAGGAAGGGGACATATGCCGTCAGGGGGCTTCCTGACAGGGAGAATGAGTTCGGCATATATGTTCAGGACCACTGGGGCAATTCATCGGACACCCTGGTTTTCACGACTACACCGTATAGGGAAGATGAACTGGATAAAGAGAAGTTCTCCGCTGTGAACGGCAGCGAAGTGCCTGGGGACCTGCTTACGAGCCAGTGGCAGACTTCCATGGACTATCTGTGGAACGGAGTCATAGACAACTGGGACTATGCGGAGCCTTTCTATCCTACGAATCTTCCGCACAGATTCACTATTGACCTCGGCGTGGTATGCAGGATGAGCCGTATGAAGGACTGGCAACGCTCAGGTGATGATGTGCGCTGGCAGCATGGTGCATGGAGGCTGTTCAACGTCTATGGATGTACCGAGCTTCCGCCTCTGACTGAAGCCTCTGCGGATGACCCGTTCAAGGGCTGGACACTTCTCGGAGAATTCGAGTCAGTGAAGCCTTCCGGCCTTCCGGTGGGGCAGGTGTCTGATGAGGACATACAGCTCCTTCAGGACGGAGAGGAATTTTCATTCGACAGAACTGCACCGGCAATCAGATACATACGTTTCGAGATAATAGCCGCTCACTCTACAATGCAGCACAGCAGTATGAGTGAAATCACATTGTGGGGACAGATAGAGGATTCGGATCCTGATAATCTTGGAATTTAGATAGAATGATGTTTAATGTTGAAGACTTATGAAAAGGGAGAAAATATTTTATGCATTGTCATCTGCCTTTTTGATTCTTGTCTCCGTATCGGGGTGCTACAGTATAGATGACACCCAGAAGGAATGGACAGACAAAGGCGAGACAATCTATGTCGGGAAACTGGATTCCCTGCAGGTCCGTTCCGGTATGAACAGGGTGGAGATTGTCGGGGATACACGGTACTTACGTACTGCCGAGACATGCACTGTGAGATATGATGTGATGGACGAACAGGGGCTTTCGGTAGAGAAGGTCAATGAATATAAGATAGCGGATGTAGTAGGTGATGACGGCAAGGCGAGGCTTATCGTTGACGGTCTTGAATCAGGCAGCTACTATTTCGATGTCATGACATTCGATGCTTATGGGAACAGATCCGTGCCAAGCCAGGTTTACGGAGTCGCTTACGGCGAAGAAGATGTCATGGTCGAGACCCCTCGGCGCATAACAGCTGTCACTCCCAGGCCTGACGGGTCCGTCAACATAGAGTGGAATGATGCCGAGTGTACCTATGTGGACATGGTTTATGATGATGCCGAAGGTAAAGAACAGTCCATGAGAATAGAAGGTAATCCGTCAGTGACAAATATCGTTTCATGGTTGCCGGGCGGGAGGATTACTGTTAGCACGTTTATCCTGAAAAATGAAAACGACCTGGACATGCTTGCTCTTGAACCGCTTGAATATGAGTTTCCTACCGGGGTGGTCCAGTCTGTTCCGCGATTCGGACAGGGATCTGTCATGAACTTGGGACCATCGGCCGACTGGGATCTTCTCGAATCATTTACGATAGAATTGAAGGCACGTTATACTGAACTTGCACAAGGAGACCAGTGTGTCATTTCATGCGAGACCAACAGCAATTCGGGATTCATGCTGCGCAGCAGTGGAAATAATCTCCAGTTCTACATCGGAGACGGAAACTGGAGAGGCATTAGTACCGGCCCGCTGGAGACAGGTGTGTGGTACGACATTGCTGTGACTTACCGCCCTGGAAGGATAGAATTGTATGTGGATGGGGACCTCAAGGCTTCCAGCGAAGACTGCGGGACTATGCTTTCTTCTCCATATCCTCTTCAGATAGGTACATCTCCTTATTATAGTAACCGTTATATGCGCGGAGATATCCAGCATGTGTCTATTTGGGCCCAGGTCAGGACCGCTGATCAGATAAAGGCGGATGTCGAGGCCGGCTACGGGTTCACAGGCGAAGAGGAGGGCCTGAAGGCATACTGGCCGCTCACGGTCAACTACGGAAGCCCTCTCCCGGACCAGACCGGGCAGCATGAGGCCACTTTCACGAATGTGACATGGAACGAAGTGCAGTGATGCGCGGGTAGATTCACGGGTGGGGAAACCTGGCGTATCAATGTCCGGTTTCCCCACCTATTTGAAAATAAAAGAAACAGAAAAACATTTTGTGTTGTTGAAAATTAATACTTATATTTGTAAGGACATATCGGTTGTCGTCCAATGAAACTTACCTGTCATATAGCTATCTCGTTATTCTTCTTGTGTGGCTGTTCTCAACAGTCTGATTTAGAGCGTGTGTTAAGTAGTGCGGGAGATAATAGGGATGAACTTGAATCTGTCCTGGCGCATTATTCGTCGGATCCATCGGACAGCCTGAAGTTAAGGGCGGCAAAGTTCTTGATTGGGAATATGTCGGGACATTGTTCGTATTCTTTTGAAGAAATTGATGATGTCTATTGCAAAGTTGACAGTGTTTATCATCTTGATATTTCTCCTGAAAAGAAAATGGAGGTGGCTGATTCTCTGATTGGTCTATATTCCGTTGAAGACCATATTGTTGAGGATTGTAGGATAATTACGGCCGATTTCCTGATTAAGAATATTGACAGCGCTTATGCCGGATGGAAATCCCAGTATTTTAACAGAGGGATTTCCTTCGATGATTTTTGCGACTATCTGCTTCCGTATAAGGTGGTGGAAAAACAGGCTTTAGATGACTGGCGCAGTATATTGCGGCATAAGTTCCCGACAAGGTTTTCTGATTTTACACCGTATAATGGAGAATACAGAAAGTTCGCATATTATGGCGCAACGGTTGTCAATGATTCTCTCAGAAGTCATCTTACTCCCCGTCCCTTGAATAAAAGTTATACGCATCCTCTGATGCTGAATGCTGATATAATGTATAGTCTGCCGTATGGTAGGTGTGATGATTTCAGCATCATTGCTGTCGCTTTGCTCCGCAGCCAGGGTTTCGCGGCTGCGCTTGAGTATGTTCCTGTGTGGCATGACCAGAATAACGGGCATACATTCTTTTCTATAATGCATGGAGGAGGAAAATTCCTTCCTATGATATGGGGGTACGAATCCAATCCGGGGGATGCATTCCCTCCGGATCAGTTATGCGCAAAAGTGTTCAGATACACTTATTCCCATAATAAAAGGATAGAGAAGTATCAGAAAGAATCCCGATATGTATATCCTGGATTTGATGTCTTTACAAAAGATGTTACATCTGAATATATGTCGGTCAGCGATATTGCCGTAAATATAGATATGACCAGTGAATTTGACAAATATGTGTATATCGCCACATTTAATGCTGGCGGTTGGTTTATTCAGGATTTTGGCGTTAGGAAAGGAAAGAAGAAAGCGTTTTTCCGGAATATGGGACGGGAGATAGCTTATATTGTTTTGGGGTTTGACGGAAAATGTTTGGTGCCTGTAAGCGAACCGTTCCTTCTCCATTGGGACGGGAGTATTGAATATCTTACACCGGATCATACCAGGCTGTGTAGAGTAGAATTGTCGAGAAAATTCCCGCAAAAGGACCATACAATAGAGCTTGAACACAGGGTGATAGGTGGAAAGATACAGGCATCTGACCGAAAGGATTTTAAAAATTGCAAGACGTTTTATACAATAGATTCCTTGTCTGGATCATTAGTCAAAGAATTTGATAATGACAGCGCCTATCGTTACTGGAGATTTATGGGGCCTGATGGAGGCTGGTGCAACTTTTCAGAACTCCAGTTCTTTGAGAAAGGGGATACGACACTGACCCCTCTTAAGGGGAAGATGATAGGCACATTGGAGCCATATGAAGATAATGACTGGTGGGCACCCGAACATGCTTTTGACGGAGACTGGCTGACAGGTTTCCATTATCGTGACAGCTCAGGAGGGTGGATAGGACTTGATTTGGGATATCCTGTATGTATTGACCGATTTTTATGTGTGCCAAGGAGTGATGATAACGGGGTACATCTCGGAGATATGTATGAGTTGCGGTATTGGGATAAAGGAAACTGGCATACAGCAGGGGTTCAGAAAGGAAAAGATTGGACGCTTGTCTATGATTCAATTCCAGCCGGTTCATTACTATGGTTGAGGAATCTTACCAGGGGGCAGGAAGAGAGGATATTTGTTTATATGAATGGGGAGCAGGTTTGGTGGTAATTTATTTTAGAATTTAATTAGTGTCATTTATGCCAATAGCAGGAAAAATAGGGAATGAAATAGGAGGAGTCTTTGCCTGCTATTTATGTATTGCTGTAATGTTTTTACTGAAACATAATATCTATGAACTTATAAGTGTACAATATTATTTAATTACAATTATAATTCCAATTTTTCTGTTGTTTTTTTTGATGCCTCATTGTAAAGGTACTATTGAAATAAGCCATGTAGATGCTTTGTTGATAATCTTATTTGTATGGGTATTTATTCATTCAATAGTTACGGGTGTTTCAATTGATAATATATCTAAATTTGGCATATTAGGACTTTTTTACATATTATGTAAATGTTGTTATAAAAAAACTATTAATCTTGAAATTATCATATTGCCATTTCTTGTCGTCAGTGGAATTGAATCGGTACTATTTCTGTTACAGTATTTTATTGGTGGCGCGGATACTGTAATGCCTAGTGGAACATTAGGTAATTCAGCAAGATTATGTGGAGTTTTGATGATGCTCACTCCTTTTTGTATTTTAATGTTTAAATCATCTAATAATGTTTTCAAGAAAATTTATGCAACGATCTTTATACTCAATAATTCTGTTATTATTCTGGCTTTTAGCCGAGCTGCTATAATCGCTTTACTGATAGCTTATATATATTTAGCATATAAAAATAATTATATCAGATTTTCGAAAAAGTATATAATACTATGTGTCGTAGTAGTTTGTTTAATTTTAAGTTTGCTTGTAGTTTTAAAGTACGATTCTGTAGTAGGGCGACTCCTGATATGGAAAATTACATTGCTGCAACTTTATCCGAACTTTTTATTGGGGAAAGGTATTGATAGCTTTATCCCATTATATAATAATGCTCAGTCATTGTATTTCGCCAAAAAAATAGGAGTGTTTGATAAAGAATCGTCTGTTGCCGGCTTTGTGGCGTACCCGTACAATGAAATATTGAACACATTGGTCGAATTAGGATTAATTCCTTGTATTATCGTTGTTGTAATTATATATATACTTTTAAAAACAAAGACAGAAAGTACTGTAGGTATCTATCTAAAAAGTATAATTTTAGCTACTTTGGTTTTTTCGATGTTTTCATATACATCAAAAGTATATTTAATGCTTGTAGTTTTTACTATATGTATAGCGGTACTTGATGTAAGTAATTCAGAGAAAAAAGCAGTAGTTGTTTTAAGTTTAAATTCTGTGATAAAATATGTATGTGCAGCGTTTTTATTGTTTATTATTTTTTTTCAATCATTATCATTAGTAAAATACATTGAATGTGGTCAAGTTCATGAATGTTTTGCAAGTGGTAGGTCAAGTATGGCTTTAAATGATTGTGAAAAATATGTTAAGCGGTTTAGTAAGTCTTATATTATTATGGCTGAATATGGTAAGATTTTATATGACGAAGCGGAATTTGATAAATGTACTGAGGTCTTAGATCGAGTTGCAAATAGATTCCCTGATCCTAAGATTTTAGTTTTGCAAGCAAGGGCATATATGAAAATAAATGAATATGGAAAAGCAGAGCAGCTATTAATAAAAGCGTCTAATATGGTCCCATCTAAATTCGAGGCAAAATACTGGCTATTCAAATTGTATCAAAAAACGAATATGGAAAGAGCGATGGTTGTTGCAAAAATTATTTCACAGCAACCGGTTAAAATTACATCAGATTATGTTATGAAAGTTAAACAGGAAGTCAGTGACTTTCTTAAATTTTAAGTAATATGAAAAAGAAATTATTAATTATTGGACTGTGCATATCATGCATAGTGTGCGTCAGCTCGCTTAAAGCAGGTGGCGTAGAGACAGGTTCGGAAAGAAATTCCGAAAAAAACCTTTCAGCTGCTTTACCAAGGCAATTCGAAAGTGGAAAGTGGGTGGCAGAATATGGAAATGGGTCTGCTCCATTCAGATGTGTATGTGTAAAAGACTTTTTTAAGTCGCAATGCCGTGTTGGCGATACATCTACAAAGATGAGCTTATGCGAATAAGACTGCCTAATTAATCTAACGCTGCAGGAGCAATTAAGCTCCTGCAGCATTTTACAAGAATTATGTTTTATATAAAAGCTTCCTGATTCTTTGAAAAGAATGGCACGCGCTATTAGATTGAATAAATCGGAAAATATACACCTGAAAGAGATATGTAAGGATTTAAAAAATTAAGAGTATAAAATGATAAAATATATAAAAATTATTTTATTTGTTATCCTAACAAGTGCCTGTAATAATCTTTTAGATAATAAAAGATTATATAGGCCTTGTGATGTAGATGCATCCTACAATAAGAATATAAGTATAACAAAAACATTAAATATTAATGTCCCAAAGGGGATGTACTCGGGATACCATTCCTTTTTTTTATATAAAAATAGATATTTTTATGGAGTGCACACAAACAGTCCTAATGTTATCGATGTATATGATATTCAAAATGAAACTTTCCTTAAAAGGATTGAAATCGATAGTAGTCTTGTAAATGATAGAGTTTCTGGTATATATGTTTCTAGTTCAGATAGTATATTTTTTTGTCAAATTAATCCTAATCGCATTTATTTAATTGACAGTAATGGATATATCGTTAATCGTTGGTTACAAGATGATTTAATGATTAAGATAGCAGATGATGAGTATTTGTCAAGATATGATATAACTTTTACTACATTTTTAGGACAATTCCGTCCACTTGTTTTAGACAATCATATTATTATTGGCTTGGATCCCTCTGGAATGTATAAAGTTATCAGTAATATTAAAAGGGTCGGTATATATGATATGGTACATAAAAAATGGAATAAGTTTATTTCAAAAGCATCTGATGTTGAGTCAAATATAAGCAAATTGGGCTATCCATACGATTTAGAACAACCATATATTGCTGATGGAGACAAGTGCATAATAGTCTCATATCCGATGGATCACTATATTTATGTCTATTCTAAAAGTAACTATGAATTCATATCAAAAGTTCCATGTTATAGTAAATATGTTAGCTATCTACCATATCCACTACCTCTAAAACAAATTAACAGTTGTCAAAAAAATTGGAATTTTAGAGTTCAAGTACCATTTTATGGTGCAGTAAATTACCATCCTGAAAAAGACATGTATACTAGAATTATATATCATCCACAGTCACTTATTGATGATAACGGCAATGTTAATTCTGGTATGGATAGATCTGCATCGATTATTATAATGAATAATCAATTCGAGATAATAGGTGAAACATTATTTGATAAGGGGCAATTAGGTGTATATTCTTATTTGCCAATGTCAGATGGATTGTTGACTGCTCCACAAATAAACAATGATTACGATTCTATATTCAATTATAAAAACATAATGACTTTAGAGTGATGAAAAAACTTGCTGCAATTGTGATATTCTTATCCGTCCTGAATTCGTGTAATAACGACAAGTGGGCTGAATACAGCGAACCTGATTTCTCGGGGAACAGTGAAGCTGTGTATCTGGAACAGGTTGATTCTGCTGTGATTGCAGTTCCGGAGAAACATTATAATATTTTTCAGAATTGCCAGATATACCATGATTCCCTATTATATGCTGTCAGCTGGTATGATGAAATGAGATTGAGTTTATATAATTTGGCATCAAGATCTTTCATGTATGATATCCTGCTTGATAAAAATACATCTGCCGTAAATAGAATTAACAATTTTATGGTAGCATCTGAGGACAGTATTTTCTTTACTTCATTTCCCAAGACCGGACTTGTATTGGTCGATTCCCGAGCCCGGAAGCTTGATACCTGGATTGATGACGATATGGTTATTTCTCCGGAAATGGAGCCCGGTCTTTCCGGTGGATACGCCTTTTCTACTGCAGCATATCTGGACAATTTTCAATATGACAGGGAAAAGAAGCTGATATATGCCGCTCTCAGTCCTGGTTCGGCATACGATCAGATCGGGAGTCCGGAAGTCAAGCGTCATGGCATATATAACACGGTCACACGTAAGTGGGAGAAAATAATGGCTCCGTACGAAGGTGTGCTGAAGTATAAAGGGGATAATGTATATTTCTATGATATGCATTACACATATCAGCTCGTCCTCGGTGACCGGATGTATGTGACATATCCGGTTGACCATCGGGTGTATGTATATGATATCAATACCGGAAAGCTGGTTATGGAGAAAGAAATATCACCATCCTGCGCAGTAAAATTCGCCAAGCCGCTGGATCCATCCTTGTGTAGTGACGAAGAACTTAATCAGCTCAGGAAGACTACGGCTTATTATGGCCCTGTATATTATCATCCGGATGTGGAGTGCTTTTCCAGATTCTATAATCTCCCGCATGTTGATGGCAAGGATAGCGAAATGGCGGTTATAATTTATGACAGGGACTTCAATATTGTGTGTGAAAAAATGTTCAGTACGAACATAATCATAAAGTTAGTACCTGCTGATGATGGCTTGGTGGCATTATTGACAGATCCGTATGATGCGGATAATTTCGTTATGGTCAAATATAAAATATGTCAGAAATGAAAAAATACATTTTTATGTATATTCCCCTACTACTTGTGTGCAGTTGTCAGGTTAATAATACTGAGCGGTTTTATTGCTCCCAGTTTATGAGTTATTTACAAGAAATGAAAATTGATGTGAGTGATACGGAATATTATTATGCAGTTCATATGCAGGGGTGTAATACTTGTATAAGCAGTAGTATTGCTTTTATCAATGATTTGCCTTCAACAATCAAAGAAAGAATGCTTGTTCTATTTGTTGGCGATTATATCGGAAATGATATTGAATGTTTTAAGTCAATAGAGATTTTAAAAAATGAGATTTCATATATTGAAGATAGTCATCAAAAAATCTTTAACTATCAAACTGGTTTTGCCTATCCGCTATTCATAAAAATAAAAAATGGCAAATGTAAAATGTATGAAGAAATGGTCAATGAAAAATATAGTGACACAAAATTGCTACAGAAATTAGAATAATAAAAATTGGTATAATACTTCACTGATCAACTAAATCCAAGCAACTTGTATATCTGCTACTAATGAAAATTGATATCATGAAAGGTTTCAATATCAAAATTAATGGAAGGACATTGTCTGCTGGTGTCAACGATGTCGGCATGTCCTTCATATTCCTGAACTGCATGGATGGCGAATGCCGTATCACTGTAAGGGGAGTGGACCGTATAGTCGGGAAGCGGTATGTCTGGGCCGAAGAACAGATGGAATTAGGGCAGAAGGTCGAGTTTGAATTCAGTGATGTTGACAGTGTGTCGCAGCCGATCAAGGTGTCAGAAGCGGAAATGATGAGTCTGGACGATATAAAACTGGAGGCCTACCGTAGAGCAAAGAAGACCCTGCTGGAGGAGGGCGTAATATGAAAGGTTTTAGAATCACAGTGCACGGCAGGCTGTTCGACATTGCCATGCCGCAAGGCAGTTTCGGAATAGTTGCCAATCTGAACCAATGGAGCAATGAAATAAACATAAACGGCGCCACAGATAAATGTTTCAGATGGTATAAAGGTGAATTGACGCCTGGAGACCGTGTTACCGTTGAGTTTACGGACATTGAGTCACCTGCGCAGCCGGAGGAGGTGGTCTTTTCAAAAGAAGAACAGATAAAGGACACCAAGTATCTCTATGACAGCCTGCGAAAGGAACTTCTTGAAAAGGGACTGATCGGTGAAGATGAATGAGATTTTATGTTTGCTCTTAAGATAACATACAAAGGCAAGGATACTGTAGTCGGGGGCAGGGATGGCCTTCTGACAGTATGGGTACATGATGAATCCGACAGGTGTATTGTATATGCAGACTCGGTGGAGACCAAATCAAAAGAAAGAAATGTCTGGTTCAATGCAGAAGAAATGGATGGAGAGATCGAGGTAGAAGTCGTGGAAAGCGTTCACCTGTCCAATCCGTTGAAAACCGAACAGGGCGTTTCCATCCGGAAGGCTCCGTCAAAGCAGGAGAGATACCGTATGCTTGAAGAAACATTAAAAGAAAAAGGACTGATATGAAAGGGATAGCGCTGTCCGTACCTGACGGTAAGGTAGTCAAGGCCGTCAGGTCGACCATCATCATTTCCAATAAGGAAGGCATTCCCAGACTGCTGTTCACCGGGAACGGTGATTGCAATCCCAATATATCCCATACATGGTATTCCAGGGATTTGAGACCAGGGGACAAGTTCCGGATAAGACATTGTGATATGGCGGAGTCCGAATTGTCAGTCCCGGAATATACAGTAGACTACGGCAATCCGGATGCAACCAATGCCATGGTCCTTGAAGACTACAGAAAACTCCGGAAAGAGCTGATAGAGGAGGGCCTGATTAGTGAAAATGAATGTTAAATATAAAATGACTGTACATTAATTTTTCCAAATGTACGAATTTATTTGATTCTGGGAGCCGGTCCGGTATCATTGTGCGATGTGACAGAAAAAACGTCAGAACCGGAATCGCTGCTGGTACATTTACCGCAAGAATAACAAATAAAATGCCGCAATAATATGAAATAATTCACCGCAAAAACACCAAGTGATTAATCGGATTTCAAATAAAATCTATGAGTACGAGAAAACATAATGACTTTAGAGTGATGAAAAAACTTGCTGCAATTGTGATATTCTTATCCGTCCTGAATTCGTGTAATAACGACAAGTGGGCTGAATACAGCGAACCTGATTTTTCGGGGAACGGGGACAAGGTGTATCTGGACAAAGGGGACTCCGTAACAGTCAATGTCCCGGAGAAGCATTTCAACATGTTCACCAACTGTCAGATATTCCATGATTCCCTGCTGTATGCGTACAGTCTGGATGACGGACGACGTCTGAGCCTTTACAATATGAATTCCGGGAAGTTCATGTATGACATCACCGTTGACAAGAATACTTCCGGGGTGGTCCGGATAAACAATTTCACCGTTGTGTCGAAAGACAGCATATTTTTCTCCACCTCTCCGAAAACAGGTTTGGTCCTGGTAGATTCCAGAGGTAGAAAACTGGATATGTGGACTGATGGCGATATGGCCATTTCTCCCGAAATGGAACCGTCGCTGTCAGAGGGGTATGCTTTTTCTATAGCTTCATATCTGGAGAACTTTCAGTACGACAAGGGCAAAAACCTGATATATTCTGTACTCAGCCCCTTCTCGGCATATGACGAACTTGGAGCCCCGGAAGTCAGGCGGCACGGAATCTACAACCTTTCCTCTCGAAAATGGGAAAAGGTGATGGCCCCGTATGAAGGCGTGTTGAAATATAAAGGGGAAAGCAATGTGTATTTCTATGATATGCACCATCCTTACCAGATTGTGATAGATGACTTGATGTATGTGACATATCCTGTTGACCACAGGGTGTACACATATGATATGAATACCGGGAAACTGTTAAAGGAAAAAGACATTTCTCCTTCATGCGCAACCAGATTTGACCGCCCTCTTGATTATTCGCTTACAAATGATAGGGAATTGAACCAGCTCCGGAGGTCAACTGCATACTATGGCCCGTTGTATTACCATCCGGATACCCGGTGCTTTTCGCGATTCTACAACCTGCGTCAAGTAGAAGGCAGGGAGGCGGAAAGGGCTATTGTCATCTACGATATGGATTTCAATATAGTTTATGAAAAGATATTCAAACTCAATGAAATATCCAGGATTGTACCTGCGGACGACGGTATCGTGGTCATCTGTACCGATCCGATGGATGCGGATAGATTTGCATTGGTAAAATATAAAATATGTTGGAAATGAAAAAACGTGCATTGCCTTGATGATCAATCGCCGCTATCCGATCACCCACTTTTCAATATTCCGGGTCCTGGAGGAGAAGTTCACCCCGATCTTGAAGAGCCTGCGCGGGTCCGAGGAGAACGGAAGTGCATACTGCCTCTCTTCGATCTGCTTCATCGCATCCTCTGCGCTGCCGTCAAGCTTGAACTCCATCACGTAAATGTAGTCGGCGGTCTGAAGCACCAGATCGATACGGCCTTTCGAGGTTCGGTATTCCACCTGTGTGTAGAGGCCCGCGAGACGGAAAACGATGAAAAGTACGTTCTGGTAGTGCAGCTCGATGTCACGGGCCAGCTCGTACGGGCAGCCCGCAAGGAAACTCCGGAGGCGTTCCATGAAGCCGTCGATATTTCCGGAGCGCACATCCCTGACGAACTGTTTGATTTCAAACGGGGACTGTGTCTTGTCGACACTGGCATAGTACGGCAGGAGGAAATTCATGAACCCGTCCTCTACCTCCCTGTTCGGAAAGCCCAACGTGTACATCCCGAACTCCCTGTCATAGTCCTTTATAGTAAGATAACCGCTTTGGTAGATCACAGGTATCGGGTTGTCGTCTGTGAAGATGCTATCGAGAATGTCGTCGTTGGTCTCCACACGGGTCATATCCTCCAGAGCGTAGTCGCTCTTCTTCAGAAGCTCCACAAGGTAGGTCGGAGTCCCTGTCTCGAACCAGTAGCTCCCGTAACGCCTCGACTTGAATGTATTGAGAAGGCTGAACGGGTTGTATATCCCGATGCTGTCAGGGCAGAAATGGTAGCCGTCGTAGTCCTCCTTCAGCCGGGCGCAGGCCTGCTCGAAAGTCTGCCCGTTGGCCCGGGCAAGTTCATGGATATCCTCGATGAAATTGTCCAGGAGTTCCTTTTCACTTATCCCGCAGATGTCAGAATAGTCCGGGTTCCTGGAGATGTCCTCAAGATTGTTAAGATCGCTGAACACGCTTACTTTCCCGAACTTGGTGACTCCGGTCAGAAGGGCGAACTTTATATAGCCGTCCTGGGATTTAAGTGCGCCGTAGAATGCCTTGAGCGTGCCTCTGTATCTGTCCTGAAGGGCATCGTCCCCGATGGCCTGGAGCATCGGCTTGTCGTACTCGTCCACGAGAATGACGACCCTGCGGCCTGTCTTTTCATAGGCCATCCGGATGATATGATAGAACCTCTCCTCGACAGCCCTGCCGGAATACTCGTTCCCGTATTCTTTCTCCCACTGTTCCAGGTGTTTTGACAGCTCCTGCTCAAGCGCTTCCGGAGTATCGTATTTCCTGGTGTTAAGATCCAGATGAAGTATCGGATATTCAAGCCATTCTTTTTCAAGCTCATTCACTGCAAGTCCCTCGAACAGCTCCTTCTTTCCCTGGAAATATGCCTCCAGGGTGCTGATAAGCAGACTCTTGCCGAACCTCCTCGGACGGCTCAGGAAATAGTATCTGCCGGTCTTGATAAGCCTGTACATCAGCTCTGTCTTGTCCACATAGCAATAGCCGTCATGTCTCAGGCTTTCGAAATTCTGTATTCCCACGGGGTAAAGTTTGCCCATCTTCTGACTGTACTTTAATTTTCCCCAAATGTACGAATTTATTTGATTATGGGAGGCCGGTCCGGAATTTTCTGAACGCCATGGCCGGAATCACCAGATGCCGGAAGAAATTGTATTTTGACTTTGTTATGTCGTTATTTGTTCATACATTTGTGCTATAAATGGTAGCAAATACAACGAAAACGGTTTTTAAAGCAAAAAATCAATTAATGACCACATGAAATCCAGGATAATCATTTGTGCCGCTGTGATCTGCCTCCTGTGCGGCTGCGGCTCGGGAAGTACGCGTACTTTCCGCACGGACCGTTTCAGAATCGACGTTGATTCGAAAGGTTATATAGTCGGGATGTGGAACACCACGCGCAAGAGCCGCAATTTCAGCCCGGCCGACAGCCCTTCGCCTCTGCTGTGCCTCTATGACGGCAGGCAGAGACGGTACTACTACCCGCAGAAGGCCACATATTCCGGCGGGAGGTACAGGCTGGAATACGGAAACGGTTCTGTAGCCGTCATCCGTCTTGAAGAGAAAAGCAAATATCTGAAACTCACACTGGAAGCTCTGGAGAACCGCGACGGAATCAGCGGGGTGCAGTGGGGAAACTACTATACAGATATCGACAATGTCCTCGGAGACATCATCGGTGCCGCCCGGGACACTTCCGCCCGGGTGAACTATGCCATAGGGGTGATGGCACTGGATGACAATACGATAGGAGGGGAGTCCCGTTTCACCTCGGAGACCGGTTTCGGTGGGTATATAGCCCATTCTCCGGACCCCGGCCGCTATCCCTTGCCTGTCACCCTGCACGAAGGACAGCAGTTCACTATGGGAGGGGACGGTATCAGCGATGTGGCTTTCTACAACAGACGGGAGCCTTATTACCGGATGCTCTACGGAGGCGCCGCGACAGTGGACGGGAATGGCCGGATATATATCCACTACCACTCAAGAGACCGTCGCAAGGGCGACCTGATCTATTCTCCGGAAGGTGTCCCTATCCAGCAGAACAACGAGCCTAACCATCTGATGCG
>JADILZ010000027.1 GCA_017695065.1 Candidatus Cryptobacteroides excrementipullorum | reverse complement strand
TGCTGTATTCTATTTTACGATTCAGACTCTCTATCCGTTTCTCTCTTTCTTTTTCATCTGATTCTCCACCTAAATCACTGATATTGTTCTCCTCTTCATTTGCCTGCAAAGTAGCAAGAGAGATGGGCAGGAACTTATAGACTTTGGCAAAATCTTCCCTCAGAGTAATAAGTACAGAACTCTTGCCAGATCCAAACGGACCGGTAAGAGCAATGTTTCTTATGTGCTCTTTTTCCGCTGAAGACAGGGCTTCATTTAACTCAATGACGGATTTATATGAAGCATCTGATTTTTCCAGTTTTTTGGGAAGTAAAGTTTCAATTGCCATATACGCTCTATTTTATCAAATAGGTTAAATTCTTTGCTCGTATAATTTTACCATCAATCCATTGGAAATCAACTCTCCAGGCTGCATTTTAATGCGATATATGAGAACCTTGTCCTCTCCTAATGAAATAAAAGTGGACAGGTTTAGTTTCAAGCATGGTTTACCGCTCTTTGTGCCAAAATACACTTTTTCCACTTTAAAACACCAACGCGACAAACAAATTATCTTTGTTCATCGCGTTGATATTTAATTGTTTAACTAGCTCTAAGGCTATCAGTATTCTTCCTCGTTGAAGAAAAAGTCATCCTTCGTAGGATAATCTGGCCAGATGTCTTCTATGCTCTCGTAAATTTCGCCGTCATCATCAAGTTCTTCAAGATTCTCCACGACTTCAAGAGGCGCTCCGGAACGCGTAGCATAGTCGATAAGTTCATCCTTGGTAGCTGGCCATGGAGCATCTTCCAGTCTGTACGCAAGTTCAAGTGTCCAATACATGGTAAATCTAACTTAAAATATTATTATTCAACTTATTAGCTACTCCCCAAACGAGTTGGGGATTTGTTTGGGGACGCAAATATAGGCAAAAAAAACATAAGATGTTTTTCTTTTTCGTATTTTTGCAGCCCGGCAACGAAGCGCTTGGTTTATCAACATTTATACCACAGCAGACACCGGTGATCAAATCTGACATTTTTACACAAAATTGTAACATGGCATACATACGGGAAGACAGATACGATGAGCATGTGACAGCTGAGATAGCAAAGCATTACAGGGAAATCCTCAGACTTCTTGGAGAGGATCCTGACAGGGAGGGGCTTGTGAAGACCCCCGAGCGTGTGGCGAAAGCGCTGCAGTATCTGACAAAAGGATACGGCCAGGACGGGTCGGAAATCATCCGCGCGGCAGTATTCAAGGAGGAATACAAGCAGATGGTCCTGGTGAAAGACATCGAGCTGTATTCCACTTGCGAGCACCATGTGATGCCATTTATCGGCAAAGCCCATGTGGCATATATCCCCAACGGATACATTACAGGGCTGAGCAAGATAGCGAGAGTCGTCGAGACATACGCCCGCAGGCTGCAGGTGCAGGAGAGGCTCACTGTCCAGATCCGGGACTGCATCCAGCACACACTCAACCCGATAGGCGTGGCCGTCGTGATCGAGGCAGCTCATACTTGCATGCAGATCAGGGGAATAGAAAAGGCCAATGCGGTCACTACCACATCGGCCTTTTCGGGCATTTTCCTGAAGGACGAGCGCACCAGGAATGAATTCCTGAATCTTATAAAATAACATGTATTCGATGAATTTAATTTATTAAATTTCATCGAATTACCACTTTTCAGGAGCAGACGGCAGCCTGCGACAGGTCCCCCGGCGAGGGGGAAGGAAGGGGGGTGGCGCCCCTTAATAAGGGGCTGTCACGAAGTGACTGGGGTTTAGACGGATCTGATTTCTCCAAGAAATCAGATCTCGTCCGGCCAAGGGCAAGGAAGTCCTGTGGCCTTGAATGAAGGGCGCTGGGCATCTACGGAGCGGAGGTATTTTCCGAGTTTGGAAGAGAGCTTCTTCACGATGTCAGGACGCATGGCGGCAAGGTTATGTTCTTCACCTATATCATCAGGGATGTTGTACAGTTCCTTCTCCCCTGTCTCATAGAAATATATCAGTTTCCAGTCCCCGCTGCGCACAGTGCATGTCGATCCTATACCCGGGCCTGTCTCGCCCCAGAGGTTAGGGAAATTCCAGAAAAGGTCTCTGCCCTTTGAAGGGTCCCCGTCACCGTCAATAAGGGGAACAAAGCTTTTCCCGTCCACTGTCTGCGGCACATTGTAATGCTTTATTCCCGCCATCTCGAGTATGCTCGGATACAGGTCTTCCGCCATGACTGGGCTGTCGCACCTGGTGCCGTCGGAAGTGCGCCCGGGCCAGCTGACAATCATAGGTTCACGGATACCGCCCTCGTATGCGGACCCCTTGCCGCACTTCAGAGGATAGTTCTGTGTATAGAGAGGGGTGTCGCGCCAGTATTCGCCCGTGGCATAGCCGCCGTTGTCCCCCATGAAGATTATGACAGTATTGTCGGCCTCGCCGTTCTTTTCAAGCCAGTCCATAAGATCCCCGAGACTCTTGTCCATACCTTCTATAAGAGAAGCATAGGCGGCCTCCTTGTCAGAAAGGCCCTTCTTCTTGTATTTGTCATAGAACCTCATGTCCCTGTCTATCGGGATATGAATGGCATAATGTGACATATAGAGATAGAAAGGCTGGTTGTATGCCTTGGCCTTGTCAAGAGCCTTGATGGCTTCCTGAGTAAGGGCCTCCGTCACAAATGTACCTGTATCCCAATACTTTTCAAGACCCGGCACCGACATGAGCGATGTAGGGTTACCGTCCTTGTCATGTCCGTAGCGGGCCTCACTGAGATAAGTGGCGAGACCGCCTGCCGCATGCCCGGCAATATTGACCTCAAAGCCGAAATGGGCCGGATTCTCCCCCGGCGTGTCAATAGCGCCCCAATGTGCCTTCCCGCAGTGGATTGTATGATATCCGCTGTCCTTCAGAAGCTGCACGAACGACTCGCAGAGATATGTGTTGTCGGTCCCTGGGACCTGGGCTATCCCGTTGAAATTCCACTCCGGGATGGCAATCACGTCACTCTTCATGTCGGTTTTCACATTCTTCTGGAGAGTCCAGTTCGTAACCCTGTGGCGGGCAGCATTCGACCCTGTCATTATGCTGCATCTGGTCGGGGAACTTACACTCGAGGTATAAGCCTGGGTAAACATGACCCCCTGGCTTGCAAGACGCTCCATGTTCGGAGTCTCGTACCTGTCATTATAGAAAGTCCTTTCGGACCAGAAAGGGACAGAGGTGTCCTGCCATCCCATGTCATCCACCAGGAAGAAAATGATGTTCGGTCTGTCGTCAGGCCGCTGCCCCGTGCCTGGAGCCTGGGCAAGAGCCGCAGGGGCTGCCGACACCGGGACAAGTCCCAGAACTGCTGCTAATCTTATGTTCATTGTCTTGTAATAAATGTAAAAAAGTTGTCAACCAACAGTGCCGCGCACTATTCTTTCCCGGCAGACTCTCCTGTCATATAGATGCTGAAATCCTTTATGCAAGGCTCTGCTGCACACTCATCTACGACAAGTCTGAAAGACGAAGCTTCCACCGGAGCGTCAAAATAGGCTATCCTCTTGTGCCCTACGGAAGTACCAGTACATACAGTCTGCCACTTTCCGCCAGTGCGGGCCTCCACCCTGTATGAACGTATGCGCTCACCGCAGGATATGTCCTCCTGTATGATGCAGCAGTCTGCCTTGAGCGCAGAGGAAGACTTTATCTGAAGCCTGTCCCCTTCCCCGGAAACGGATGCCAAAGGTCTGCCGAATCGCCGGGTAATCTCCTCTCCCCACTGCCTGAGCCTCTCCACATCGCCCTCCGGGATCAGACCGTCCGGGTCAGGGGTGAGGCCTACAATCAGGGTGGCGTTGCGTCCCACCGATTTCTCGTACATGTCCATCAGAGTCTCCAGAGAGCATACCGCATCCTCGTCGCCTGGCTCCCAGAACCACTCGTGCCTGCCGTTAGCGCCTCTGAGCGGGGTATCTGCCATTGCAGGCACCCAACAGGCACCGTCAGGATCTCCATGCTTGAGAAGTTCAATGTGTGCTGCTGCCGACTCGCTGTTCCTGTTGTGGCTGTATGGGGTAGGGAAAGTGGACCAGCACGGGTATCCCACAGTACCGCTCTCGGACCCTCCCCAACGGAAATCTGCCCTGTCAACATTGTGATAGAACAGGCAGTCCGGCTGATACTTGTTCACTATAGGCTCCACATCAGGGCCCATCCCGCGCGGGTCATCCGCACCTCCGTCAAACCAGATCATGAAAAGGTCGCCATATCTGGTGCAGAGCTCAGTGACCATCCTCTCGCAATACCTCCTGTACCATTCCTGGCGGTTGATGGCGAATTCACCTTCTCCCTCCACCTTGAAATTATGTATCCCCAAAAGGGAGTTCCACCTGATACCCACATAGATACCAGGCTGTACACCGTACTTGCGGCATGAGTTCACGAAGTCCCTGACAATGTCTCCCTTACCGTCACGCCACTTCACGGCCTTGAGGCAATACGGGTTCACGTCACTCTGCCACAGCCCGAATCCTGTCTCATGGGTGGCAGTAAGGACGGCGAACTTCGCCCCGGCAGCCTTGGCCGCACGGATCCACTGGTCGGTATCCAGATGCCCGGGATTGAATATATTGTAGTCCTCGACAGGGTTGATGCGGTTGTTTCCCTGTCCATAGACCTGACCGTCAAAGACATGCAGGTCATAATGGAAGACTACACCCATCTCGGCCTCATGCCACTTGAGCTGACGTTCTGCGGGGACAGGGATGTCCGGTCCGCCCGCATACAACGAGGCTCCCGCGCACAATGCCGCCAATGATGATAAGATGATTCTTTTCATTGATTTGAATTTAAATGGTTATTAATTCCAATGTCTGCAATAAAAACCCAGCCGGCCAAAGTTAGGATTTTTTGATAACGATTCCTAATGCCGGCTGGGGAAATGACTACTAACTAACCTCTGCTGACCTTTTGCAGGTATCAGTTCCCGCTGTTGAGAGAATACTCTCCAGCTGTAACAGGCCAATCCGGGTTCTGGTAAACCACTGTCGTGGATACGTCGCCTTCTGTCTCACAGGCAAGGCGGAACACATCGTATGACAGAGGAGAAAGGTAGTTTGCCGGATCGAATGTATATCCGTTCTGGGCAAGATTATTGTTATGGAACATTCTCAGGTATTTGCCGTCTGTAGCAGGAGAAAGCCCAAGCACATCGGCAGCACTACTTGTCTCATTCCCGTATATCGGATCGAACAAGGAAGCATAGTGATCCCAGTAATTTATACCATAGAAGCATGTATTCTCCATCATGTCCAGAGATCTCCATCTGTACAAGTCATCCAGACGCAAACCGTCGGTCGCGAAAAGCTCGCATCTGCGCTCTCTACGTATATTGTACAACATCGGGTCTACCATAGTCTCTCCGCTGTATTTGCCGAGATCTTCCTCGAGGCTCAGGTCCGTAGCGGCGACAGTAGCATTTATGTCATCGCTGACCCCTGCCCTGCGGCGGAGGGACTTCCAGTATTCCTCACCTGTGGAGCTGAGATTGCCGTCAATCACATAATCCGCTTCGATATAGTTGAGGTAAGCTTCAGCGACCCTGAACAAAGGAAGCTGCAGAGATGACGGCAGATTGTAGTCGATGGCATCATCCTGTACATATCCCAGATGAGGGGCATAGCCTGTAGTAGTAGGCGCTATACTTCCTGACTTTACCATCCAAGGGATATAGAAATAATCGCCCGCATATATATAATCCCCTTCCTTGGCTATGGAATTCGATATCCTTTCATCCCTGTCTGTGAGGGCGTCCGCGATAGTAGCATCCCCGCGGTAATCGGAGTCAGCATAAATCGGGAGGCCGCTCTTCATGAGGAAGGTGTTTACCAATGACCTCGTATATCCGGTGTTTCCTCCGCCGACAGCTCCGTATCCTTCAGGATAAGGGTAAGAAGTGTCGACACCGTGTGTGGCTCCTATTACAGGATTCATATACTGCGCATCTTCACTGTACAGACGGGCCAGCAGCACATCGCTCATGGCATCAAGCTCACCGATACTCATCTTGTTATAGAGGTCCACATATTTGTCCGACTCATTGAGAGGGCGGAAATCCGCCACAGCCTTTGCCGCATCCATCGCAGTCTGAAGGAAGAACTGGACTTCTGCAGCATTGTCGTATGAAAAGTCCGCATTATAGTCCATGGCGGCTCCAGGCCACCCGGCATTCCTGTCAGGGACACGGGCTGTACCGGCATGATACTTCTCCCATGTGCCTTCAAAAAGAGCCACACGCGACTTGAACAGCTGGGCCACCTGCTTGTTCACCCTGCGGTTTGCGGTAGGCTCGCTGCCCTTGTTCTGAAGGCGCTCGATGGCCTGGTCAAGGTCATCGAGGATGAAGCGGGCCACCACGTTCCTCGGCTGACGCTTGTTGGCTTCAGTAAGCTCATCGTATGTCTTGTCATCGAGCACTTCAGTGATTATAGGCATGTCTCCGTATGTAGTCAGGAAAGAGTAGTACACGTATGCCCTGAAGAAGTACATCTCTCCGATATAGTGCTGGTTTACAGTATTGTCCGCCAATGTACCGTTCTCGAGGTTCTCAGCGGTGCGCTGAAGGAAGAGATTGATGGTACGGATGGTGCTGAAGGAAGAATAGCTCCCGGATGAAGGGACTGTCACCCTCCTGAGGAGGAAATTGTCATTCTGGCTCTGTCCCACCATGTTGTCACTGTTCTGGTCGGCAGTAAAACGTCCCAGGGTTCCATTTGTTCCGGAATGGTCAGGGAACATTGTATGCATATTGTTACAGTATGCCTCCAAATGTGTAGACTCCGTGAAGAAAGTCTCAGGAGAGACATTTGACAGCGGCTGCTTCTCGAGGAAGTCCGTGCAGGAAGCCAATGCAAACAGGCCGAGAGGCAGCAGAAGTGCTCTGTATATTGTCTTTTTCATTTTTTGCAGATTTTATTAGAATGTAAGGTTTATACCGCATGAAAGCGTATAGCTCAACGGATAGATAAGGTTGTTTGACAAAGCCTCCGGATCGTAGTTCTCGCACAGGCTTGTACCTGTCCAGATATTGTCTGCCGAGAAGAATATGCGGAGTCTATCGATAGCCGCCTTGCGGGTGATATGCTGAGGAAGCGTGTAGCCTATCTGCACGTTCTTGAGCCTGATATATGAGGCGTCCTGCAGATACCCGCTCTGCCTCTGGCGGTTCTGGCCATTATCGAATCTAGGACGAGGGTAATAGGCATCTGTATTGGCCCCGAGCGGGTCGCCTTCCGGACGGAAGAAGTCCCAGTGCACCTCGTATGCCGTGGAGCTCCACAGGTTTCCAGCCTGGCCCCAGAAGCCCATACCGTCAAGCCAGTAGTCACGTTTCCCGACTCCCTGGAAGAAAATGCTGAAATCCAGTCCCTTGTACTCGCCTCCGATATTCAGTCCGAAACGGAATCTCGGAGTATTGTTACCGATTTTCACCCAGTCACCTGAGTTTCCTACCTGGCTTTCTCCTGTATCGATCTGGCCGTTGCCGTCCACATCCTTGTACATGATGTCCCCGGCGCCCCAGCCGCCTAAGCCTTCAAGCCTGCTCTGGTCCACCTGTGCGAGATGGGCGGCCATCTCCTCGTCAGTCTTTGCGATTCCTTCGGTGACATATCCCCATATCTCGCCGATTTCCTGACCGACATAATAAGTATTAAGGCTGTTGCTTGCATTAGGATATTCAGTGACAAAAGAACGCGAGTCGGAGAGGTTGAAGGCCACGTTGTAGTTGAAATCGCCTATCCGGTCTCTCCATTCAAGCTGGAGTTCCCATCCGCGAGTGCGGAGCGAGGTGTTGTTAAGGCTCGGTGCGCTTGCTCCCACTATCGGGGAAATTTCTTCGGCCGGTCCCACCATGTCCTTGGTGTCACGGATGAACCAGTTGAAGTAACCTGTGAACCTGTTGTTGAATGCCCCCCAGTCAAGACCCACGTTGTAGCTGTAAATCTTCTCCCATGTAAGGGTGGTCGCCACAAGTCCCGGAGCACCTGCGCTGTTGGACTTGGAGTCCGGTGACAGAAGCCAGCCGCTTCCTGCGGTAGCACTTCCTACAGTAAATCCCTGGGTCGCATAGGTCGGATACCAGTTGTCAGTGTTCTGGTTTCCGAGAGATCCCCACGATCCTCTGATCTTCAACAGGTTCACCCAGTCCTTGGCGTTGCCCCAAAACGGTTCGTTGGCGATGTTCCAGGCCACGGAGACAGAAGGGCTGTTCACCCATCTGTGGCCTTTGCGGAAGCGGGATGACCCGTCTCTTCTGAAAGAGAACTGCAGAAGGTATCTTTCATCGAAGTTATAGTTGATCCTGGCGAAGTATCCGAGAGTGGACCAGTCGCTCATGGTGTTGGTCCCGGATGTCTCCCCTGTGGCAGTGTTTATGGTCGGAAGCGAGTCGCTGATGACATCGGTCCTCTGCATATTCATATTGTTGATGAAATAGCTTTCACTGTTGTATCCGGCCATAGCCTTGAAATTGTGCCTTCCCCATGTGGCTGCATACTCGGCATACGCTGAAGAAGTGATGAGCTGGTTCTGCCAGGTCTCACTGTACACCATTGTCTGACCGGCGGCCTCTGTCACACTTCCTCCCTGCCACTGCTCCTGGACAGGCTGATTGTTCTTGTCGTAGAGAAAGACCTTGGCCTTGTTGTACTGGTTACGGTAGCTTCCGCCCCTGAAAGCAAGGTCACCTGTAATGGTAAGACCTTTCACCGGTGTGAGGATGAGGCTTCCCTGTGTGAAGTAAGTGTCTTCAGTGGTGTCGGAACGCCCTCCCTGCTGGAGCTGCGGGATCTTCGGGTTCCTGGTGTAGTGGCCGTTAGGGTCGGTAAGAGGCATGTTTGGATGCAGCTTGGTGATTTCCTGGAAGAAGGTGTCACCGTTGATCTTGATATATGAAGGCATGCTGATCTGCTCCCTTGTAAACCTGGAGTTGAACTCAATCCTGAGCCACTTGGTGATGTCTGCGCTCACGCGCCCGGTGACATTGTACCTGTTCTTGGACTCGTCCGAGTAGTTGAGCTGGCCGTCCTGGTTCATGAAAGCACCTGACACATAGTACTGTATCCTGTCGGAACCTCCGGATACGCTGATGTTGTGCTCCTGTCCGAAAGAAGTCTTGTCCAGGAAATTGCGAGGCCAGTTCTCGTTTGCCCAAGTGTTAGTGTTGAACGGGAACAGATTACCTGCCTGAGAAGCATTCATATCGCATGTGGTGGTGATTTCCCCGGCCATGTATTTCTGTATGTTCTCGATGGTGGCCTGGCTGATCACGCCGTAATCTTCCTGTCCGTTGTTCACTGGCCCCCTGTTCATGTACACTGCCCATCTGTATGAGTCAAGCATGTCAGGAATCCTTGTAGGACGTGACCAGCGGAAATTGTTGGAATAGGTGATGCTGGCCTTCCCCTTCTCCCCGCGCTTGGTGGTCACGAGAATCACTCCGAACGGCGCGCGCGATCCATAGATGGCTGATGAAGCTGCGTCCATCAGGACAGATATGTTAGCGATATCCTGAGGGTTGAGAGAGTTGATGTCACCCTCCACACCGTCGATAAGGATGAGAGGCGATGCACTGGAGCCCGTACCGAGGTTTCCTGTACCGCGGATGTTGAATGATGGAGAGCTGTCCAGACGGCCTCCGTTGGAAGGCATGCTGATGTTCAGGCCAGGGACTACTCCCTGCAGGGCCTGTCCCACTGACGTTACAGGACGCGAATCGAGCGCCTTGGTGTCGACTGACGCCACAGCACCGGTAAGATCGACCTTCTTCTGCGTACCGAATCCGACTACGACCACCTCTTCAAGCAGTTCCGAGTCTTCTTCCAGGGTCACTTGAACAGGGTTTCCATCCCAAGTGATCTCGGCATTTTTATAGCCGATGGACTGGACCAGAAGGACATCCCCTATCTTTACATCATTCAGAATGAATTTTCCATCAAGATCTGTCGAAACACCGATGGTAGTGCCTTTTATAGAGACAGCCACGCCAATAAGAGGCTCGCCTTTGCTGTCTGTTACGACTCCAGAACATTGTTCTGACTGCTCAACCGTGAGACCGGAAGGATAAGACTCCCCCCCCGTAGATGCGAAAGCCGACCCAGCCGATACAAGTGCAAGCAAGAGCAGCAACTCGCGGATTTTTAATCTTTTAAAGAGCATAAATGTTATTAATTAAGGTTATTATTACAGATGCATTATGCATCATCAATATAGTCGGTCAGTCTTTATGTAGTCCGCAATATTACGGACAATTTTTTTAATTTCCTACACTTTTCTGTTTTTCATAAAAGTATTTGTTTTACAATATTCCGTTAAAAATCAGTCAAGACTAAGCGGCTCTGGCAGTAAATAAAATGAGTTGGAAAACAGAAGTCATATTGCCGTAAACTATGCGAAGTCAAGAGATTTACCGGCACAAATAAAATAGATGTACGGCCGCATGGACATGGTCCACATCGGCCGTACATCTATTTATATGCCAGGAACTGTCACTTGAACAGCCTCTGCGCGAAGTCTGTCAGATATACGCGCCAGTTGCGCCAGATGTGTCCTCCGTCAGACTCGACATACTCGTACGGATAACCGTGCTGGTCAAGATATTCACGCAAGCGCACGTTCTCCTGATAAAGGAAATCATCCTTGCCGATAGCTATATAATAGAGTTTCAAGCCATTGCCGAACTGCCTTGCAATCTTGGCATCAAAATCGGCATATACTCCGCTGCCGCCGTTCTCCATCTCGCGGACGGCCGCCGAGAAAAGTCCGACATAGTCAAATGTGTTCTCATACTGCTTGGATATGTGGAACGAATGGAAACCTCCCATGGACAGCCCCGCTATGGCACGCCCGGATTTCTTTTTCACAGTCCGGTAATGGGAGTCCACATATTTCACGATATCCATGAAAGCAGCCTCATACGACCCCTCCATAGTCTTCATCGGGCGTGTCATAGGCTGATACAGCCCTTCAGGACCTTCTCCCGGGGCTGAAGGCAGGCCTGCATTGCCGTTAGGCATAACCACAATCATCGGCTCCGCCTTTCCCTGCGCAATAAGGTTGTCAAGGATCTGTGTCGCACGTCCGAGTGTCATCCAGGCATCCTCGTCCCCGCCCATCCCGTGGAGAAGATAAAGGACAGGGTATCTGCGGCTGCCGGAGTCCTCGTAGCCTGCCGGCGTATAGACAGTCATCCTGCGCTGCATGCCGAGAGAAGGAGAGTCATACCATACCTTGGAGACAGTACCGTGCGATGTCTTGCATACCTCATAGAAGTCCCCTTTCCCGCCCGGGACGATAAAGATGTTCATAAGGGACCGCACATCCCTCATCAGGAACACATTGGACGGATCGAGCATCTGCATGCCATCCACTATGAACGCATAACTGTAGAGTTCAGAATCGAGAGGCCCGGTAGTAAGGCTCCACACGCCGTCCTCACCCTCAGTAAGTTCGGCACGTCCCCATCCTCCATTGTCACTTTCAATGCAGTCACCGGTCACCTCCACCTTTACGGCTTTGGGGGCATGGATGCGGAATGTCACGGAATTGTCTTCATTGACCTGCGGGGAACGCACCCCTTCTGAAAGGAAAATAGCCTGCTGGGCAAAAGCCTGAAACGGCAGCAGCGCCGCCGCGAGCAAAATAAGGAATTTTTTCATTGTGTCGTTATTCAAGATTTGTCTCAAAGTTATAAAAAAAAAACAAACTTCCGGTACTGTCCCGGCCCCAGCCAGACCAGATGTCATGACATACAGGTCCGGGCCCGTCCGGATGCAGAATCTGCCACAGTGGCAGGGTGCATCCGGACGGGCCCGGACGTAACCGGGATGTCCCCGGAAGGGATCTTACCCCGTTATTTCAGATAGGCGTCAGCAACGACTTTTTCGCTGCGTGCGATGAAGTCACTCAGGTCCTTGCCCTTCAGCATGCCGTTTGCCAGGAGGGCCAGGTCTGTAATCTGCTTGAGGATACCGTTGCCGGAGGCGAAGGCCTCGAGATCTGCCTTGTGCTCTTCAGCAGCGGCATTCTTGGCATCAGTGGCCGCCTTTTTCTGCTCTTCAGTAGCATCCTTTGGAGCGTCTTCTACCTCAGCCTGCGGTTTCACCTCAGCCAGCTTGGCCTCCATAATCTTGGCTACCAGAGGATTCTGCATATTGACAGTGATGTTGTATGATGCAGGCATCTCTCCATAGAAATTCATCCCGCCTCCAAGTGAAGACATCTCACGGTAACGGCGCATGAACTCAGACTGCGTGATGGCAATCGGAGCAGCGTTCTCCCCCAGGTTGTCCGCGCTTACGTAATACTGGTTCTCCTTAGGAAGCACAGCCTGGAAAATGGTGTTCAGGTCTGCCTTCTCGGAGTCGCTGAGTTCAGGTTTCACCTTCTCTTCCTTAGGGATGAGGTTGTCTATAGTATCAGAGTCCACACGGGCAAACCTGCTGTTCTCTATCTTCATCTCCAGCATGTTAACGAAGTGGGAGTCAAGCTGGCAGTCCATCAGCAGGACATCATAGCCCTTGTTCCTCGCTGCCTCGATGAACGGATACTGGGACTCGGTGTCAGTGGCATAGAGGAAGACTACCTTCTTGTCCTTGTCAGTCTGGGCCCCTTCTATGGCCTTCCTGTAATCGTCTATGCTGAAATACTTGCCGTCAGTGTTCTTCAGCAGGCAGAACTTCATCGCCCGCTCGCAGAACTTCTCGTCGCTGAGCATGCCGTACTCGATGAAAAGCTTGAGGTTGTCCCATTTCTGCTCCAGCGCCTCACGCTCATTCTTGAAGATCTCCTCGAGCCTGTCAGCCACCTTGCGGGTGATATATCCTGAAATCTTCTTTACATTGGCATCGCTCTGCAGGTAGCTTCTCGAGACGTTGAGCGGGATGTCCGGGGAGTCTATCACGCCATGCAGAAGGGTCAGGAAGTCAGGCACAATGTTGTCCACGGAGTCGGTTACGAACATCTGGTTGCAGTAGAGCTGGATCTTGTTCCTGGTGATTTCCATCTTGTCCTTTATCTTAGGAAAATAGAGGATACCGGTCAGATGGAACGGATAGTCCACATTCAGATGGATATAGAAAAGCGGCTCCTCCTGCATAGGATAAAGGGTCCTGTAGAACTCCATATAGTCCTCCGGCTTCAGGTCGGTGGGTTTCCTGGCCCACAGCGGCTCCACCTTGTTGATGACATTGTCCTTGTCAGTATCGACATACTTGCCGTCCTTCCATTCCTGCTCTTTCCCGAAAATCACAGGGACTGGCATGAACTTGCAGTATTTGTCAAGAAGAGTCTGGATCCGGCCTTTCGTGGCGAACTCGGCATCCTCGTCATCTATATAAAGGGTGATCTCGGTACCCCTGTCAGTCCTGTCGCTGTCCGTCATCTCATATTCCGGGCTGCCGTCGCAGGACCATCTTACAGCCTTGGCCCCTTCCTTCCATGACAGCGTGTCTATCGTCACTTTCCTGGACACCATGAAAGCCGAATAGAACCCCAGGCCGAAATGCCCTATAATGTTCCCGATCTGGTCCTTGTACTTCTCGAGGAACTCCCCTGCGCTCGAAAATGCTATCTGGTTGATGTACTGGTCCACTTCCTCTGCAGTCATACCCAGACCGTTGTCTATTACCTTAAGGGTCTTCGCATCCTCATCGAGGACAATACGTACATTCAGCTCACCGAGCTCACCTTTGAACTCGCCTGACGAAGCCAGAGCCTTCATCTTCTGGTCGGCATCCACGGCGTTGGCCACAAGCTCCCTGAGGAAAATCTCGTGGTCGGAATAAAGGAATTTCTTTATCACCGGAAAGATATTCTCGGTGGTAACACCTATCTTGCCTTTTGTCTCACTCATGATATATCTGATTTTAATAAGTTTCCAATCCTTTCCTGCCACGCCGCACTCCGGCGGGCCCAATGTCCGAGTCAAAATATGTTCCAACAAAAAAGGACTGACAAGATGTCAGTCCAGAGATGCGCCGTTTCTGTCAGTCCCTGCTGGTCAGGCACTCCTCCAACGCCCCCTTGGAGTAAGTGAGGATGCACCAGTCATTCCTCTTCCCGTCCTTGTATATGTCGACAGCGACAGTCCCCGTTATGTCATCCAGGACAGGCATGGTGTTCTCGTCTGTACTTTCCAGATACCCGAACACGCACCGTCCGTCATTGCAGAATTCTGAAATGTAGCCTTCAGGTGAGGATTCCCGGCCAGACACAGAAAACTCTCCTGAGAAAGGGACAAATCCCGGCGTGTCATCAAGGACAACGGTCAGCTCCGCCTCCACGGAAGCCAGAGGTGCCTCCAGGGAAATCTCCCACGTCCGGTCACCCGCAGCCGAAACCACAGCATTCAGTTCCGGGACGGAATACGATACCTTGAAGTTCTCGACTCGCCATGACGCCCCCTCTTCAAGAAGTGACTTCCCCCCGGTAAGGACACGTATCGGCTGAGAACTTATACCTCCGTTGATCTCCAGTGTATTGTCATCCAGATGCAGTACAGTCCCGTAAAGAGGGGATTCCTTCTGTTCATCAGAGGACAGCGAGCCGAACCTGTCCACTTCCACCATCCATCTCATCAGGTCGATGCCGTTCATGACGTATGACAAGACCACATCGTTTCCGTATGAACGCAGGCTGGTGGCATCCACCAGGTTGACAGACCCGTCATCCACCTTGCATGAGAACAGCGACAGCAGCGCCGCCATATATAATAATGTCTTTTTCATCATATCAATTCTTTTTTTTGACTTGAAAAACCGGCCGGAAGCCTGTCTCAGAACCTGAATCCTATTCCAGCCATGCACCCCACATACTGTGTCCCTATACCGGTCTCGAAAAACCCGAACACCTTTTTGCCGACCGTCACCCCTATAGGCACCATCTGGAAAGAAAGCATGCAGGCGGCACTTCCCGCGAACGCCCCGAGTGACATGCCCGCCCCGATGGAGGAGTAGAGCCTGACATAATCCCTGTTGAGATATGAGAACCTCACCTGCGGCAGAAATGAAACGACAGCACCGCAGTCCATCCCCGTCCTGGCCCCGGTGTCAGAACTGTATGTCGTACTGAAAATACCGTTATAACCCATACCGAGTGCAAGCGAGAACCATTTCTTGAAATGGAAAACAAACTCCGTGGATATTGTCCCTGTCATATAGACATCTCCGTTGTAGTCCGCATACAGGGAAGACAGCGTCGTCAGGGAACTGAAGGCAGGGTCAGAGGCATCATTGAACACAAAGGCATCCCATAGAGGGAATCCTCCCCATCCCGCCCTGACCTCATACCTGAAAGGAAGGGGAGATGCCTCTTCCATGTCCTGCCCATACACCGCGGCAGGAGCAAGAAACATAAGAATGAACACGACAGCGGACACTGCAAATGTGCCCGGAACAGTTTTTTTATCCATATACTGAATCATCTGTAATTAATATTATAAGCATACAATGGAGACGGTGCGTCATAATACTCCGTCTGCCGGCCTTTCCTTATGATGCCAATCCTGTCACCATCGAACATGACACGGAACGTGTCATCCACCCCGTCCCCGGAAATCTCCACAGCCAGCTCTCCACTTTCAGGGACATAGGAGAAACCGTCGCTGGCGCATCTGGGAAGGGAGACAACCCCTGAAGAGGCGTCCGTCCGGACTTTCATCACCGAGCTGGACACAGGTTCCGCATAAGAGGAAGAGAACGAGTCCATATACACGGTGGAGCCTTCCACCCTCATGAGTGCATCCGCATTGAAGGACTGCGATGTACAGGTTATCCTGAAAGACCCTTCGCCTACCGAAACAGCCTCCATTCTGAACGTTGTATCACGCCAGTCCGGTATTTCATAGGGTCTGAAAAGGAAATAGCCCTCACCCTCATTATAGAGTGTCCCGGTCTCGGCCACGGCCATCTTTTCATAATAAAGATCTGTCCATGCGTCTCCGAAGTATTCGCCGGCAAGTTTCTCGGAAGCTTCCCTGTCCTGGCGAATCTTCTGGTATTCGGTGAAGAAATCGCACATTTCAACACATCTGAAGAAATTGTTGACCTGCCATACGTATGACTCAGAGAAGACGGTGTACCCCGGGTCGTCATCTCCATGCATCCAGTAAACATCATCGCGGATACAGCCTGAAACAGCAAATGCGGGCAGGACCGCAATGAAAAAACATTCGATTATATTCCTCATACCGCCATCGTTTTCAAAATCTGCAACCTATCCCTACACGGCCTCCGCAGAATACGTTTCCTATTCCGGCCTCGGCAAACCCGTAGATTCCCCTCCCCACCGTTATGCCCACAGGATTGAGCTGGAAAGCAGGGGACACGGAAAGCGACAATGTCTCCAATCCCGGGTGGCCGATATCGCCTTCCTTGCCGATACATATCGACACACCGGTGCCGAACGACGAATACATCCTGACTGTCTTCCTGTTGAGCCAGTGAATCTTGAATGCTGCCATAGGTGTTATATAGTTTCTGGAACCTGTCATCTCAAGGACATCGTGTTCCATCCCCCTATCCGGGTAACCGACGGCATCGGCCTTGCTGTAAACCTTCTCCCATCCTCTCTCGTATGCGACATCGACCTCAAGGGCGAAAAGTCTGGTGAAATTGTAAGTGAATGCCACATTCCAGGAACCGCAGGAAAAATATTGCGTCCGGTAAGAAGACTCCATGTATATGTCCGGAATGCTGTGCCCGGCAAACAGCGTGGCGAAATCATAGCCGAAAGCCGCTTGGCCCGGATACAATGCCCCGCCTGCAGATATTTCATACTTCTTCAGATCGTATTCACGAGACTCGTCGTGCCTGCCAGCCGCCAAAGAGACAAAAGCAGGAGTGCCAAACATCAGCAGCATGACGATCAAGGATGTCTTCATATATGTAAAACCATAAAAAATACGCACATAGGATGCACCGACAGTTCATTTCGTTGCATATCCCATGTGCGAAAAAGTCCTTACGGGACAGGAAGACCGGGAATCATTCATAAAGGAACCTCTTTATGCTCATCTTCGGTGTCTTCTCGAACGGCTGGTCCACCAGCTCTATCCTGGAGAGCCGGCTGTATGAAGGCAGAGATCTGTTCACGTCGGACATCACAGTCTCCATGACGGCCGTTGTCCCTTCTTCCCCGATGCCTTCCGCGGCCAGCCTGTCTCTGTCCGGATATACAAGGGCCACAAGCCTGGACGACCTGTCAACCACCACGGATTCAACGACATATGGACAGTTGTTCAGCATGGCTTCTATCTCCTCCGGATAGATATTCTGACCGTTGGAGGAAAGTATCATGTTCTTGCTGCGTCCACGAATGAATATGTTCCCGTTCCGGTCTATCACCCCGAGGTCCCCTGTCCTGAGCCACCCGTCCGGGGTGAAGGCTGCGGCGGTGGCTTCCGGGTTGCGGTAATATCCTGACATCACATTCATCCCCCTGGCCTGGATCTCCCCGACAACATTCTGAGGATCGGAGGAGTCTATCCTCACCTCGCACCTGTCAACGCATTTCCCGCACGACTTCGGCACGAACTTGTCCCAGTCCTCGTAACCGAGCAGAGGCGCACATTCCGTCATCCCGTATCCTACCGTATAAGGAAGCCTGAATTTCCGGAACCAGGATTCGACTTCCGGATTCAGGGCCGCCCCGCCCATGATCATCATCCGGATGTTCCCCCCGAAGGCATTCAGGAGCTTTTTCCTTATCTTGCCATATATCACCTTGTCAATTAAAGGTATACGTGTCAGGACCCTCATGGCCGGCTTCTTCAGTACAGGCTGGACAGAGCTCTTGAATATCTTTTCCATCACCAGAGGTACCGTTATCACCAGATACGGACGCACCTGTGCCATCGCCCCGAGCAGAAGAGACGGTGTGGGAGTCTTGCCGAGGAAATAAATCCCGGCACCGCCGCACAGGGGATAAAGGAACTCGAACGCCATGCCGTACATGTGCGCAAGAGGGAGCATGGACACTATCCGGTCCCCGAAACGGACAGGAATCCGCTTGAGCCCGAACTCTATGTTTGAACTGATGCACTCATACCTCAGCATGACCCCCTTGGGAGCGCTGGTCGTACCTGAAGTATAGTTGATGAGGGCGATATCAGTGTCATTGTCCGAAGGATATGAGACATCGCCCGGGGTGAATCCATGCGGATACCTTTCACTGAAAACCTGCTCCACAGCCCCGGCAGCCTTGCCGTAGGAAGCGTCCCTGTCATAGAGAATTGAAAAGTCCGACACAGACACCGCACATTCAAGGCCCGGCATCCTCCCGGTGTCGAGCTTTCTCCAGAGGTCGTCATCCGTGAAAAGGAGCACGCTTCCCGAATGTTCGACAAGTGCATTGACACTTTCCGGATGGAAGTCGGCAAGGATAGGTACTACCACAGCCCCGTAAGTGTTGGCTGCAAGGAAGGAAACGGCCCATCTGGCTGAATTCCTGGCACACAGGGCGACCTTGTCACCTTTCCGGATGCCCGAGGTCTCGAAGAATATATGGAGTTTCTCTATCTGTATGGCCATCTGGCCGAATGTAAAGGACTCACCCTTGTAGTTGCACAGCGCCGGTGCATCCCAATGGGCCTGGACCATCTCCATGATCCTTGTAAAATAATGTTTCATGAGAAAAGGTTTAGCATAATGGCAAACTTACGAAATTTTATCCATTTTCTGTCCGCACTCCAGACAGATGCTACGGTTTTTTCAGTCCGGAGGTACGGACAATACTGAAAATCATTATATTTGAAAGATGTTAAAAACACAGGCCGAAATGAGAAAGACTCCCATTGTCGCACTTATCTATGACTTCGACGGGACACTGTCCCCCGGAAACATGCAGGAATTCGGATTCATCCAGGCTATAGGGAAAAGCCCCAAGGAATTCTGGAGCATGAGCGACGACATCGCCAAAGGGCAGGATGCCAGCAACATACTCAGCTACATGAAACTCATGTTCGATGAAGCCGCAAAGGCCGGAATCAGGCTCAAGAGGAGCAAATTCAAGAGCTTCGGGAAAAGCGTGGAGCTGTTTGACGGGGTAAGGGAATGGTTCAGGCTCATCAACCAGTACGGGAAAGCCCACGGGGTGACTGTCGAGCATTACATTAATTCGTCAGGGCTGGCAGAAATGATAGAAGGGACGCCGATCGCCAAAGAGTTCAAGAGGATTTTCGCATGCTCATTCCTCTATGACGGGAAAGGAGAAGCCGTTTGGCCGGGCGTCGCCGTGGACTACACTGCCAAGACACAGTTCATATTCAAGATAAACAAGGGAATACTGAGCATCCGGGACAACCAGCTTGTCAACGAGAGCCAGCTTGAGGAGAACAAGAGGATACCCTTCCCGCAGATGATATATTTCGGTGACGGGGAGACGGATGTGCCGTGCATGAAGATAGTCAAAATGTTCGGCGGGCACTCGATTGCGGTTTACAACCCGTCCATTCCCAAGAAAAAGGCCATTGCCCGTAAACTACTCAGGCAGAAGCGTGTAAACTTCATCACCCCCGCCTGCTACACCAAGGATAGCCGCACATACCAGGTAGTGTGTGCAATCATCGACAAGATCAGGGCCGACCATAACCTCCAGCAGCTCGCCAACTTCAAATGACACTTCATGCTAAATTCGTCGAACTGACGTTAAATAGAGTCATTTACGGGTATGATGGTGTAAAAAAGTGCAGCGTGTCGCTTTTTTAGCATACACGCTGCAAAATCACTTGTTGTCGTTTGACATTTATTCTGATAATCAATTGATTATCTCTTTGTGACCCCTACAGGATTCAAACCTGTAACCTTTTGATCCGTAGTCAAATGCTCTATTCAGTTGAGCTAAGGGGCCGAATATTCTGACTTTTCAGTCAGATATATTTATGCGTTCTCCTCTTTAAGGAAAGCGGCTTTTTTCTCTTTTATCCTGGCTTTCTTACCTGAGAGATTCCTGAGGTAGAAGATTCTTGCCCTGCGGACTTTACCTACCTTGTTAAGCTCGATTGAATCGATGAACGGTGATGAGAACGGGAAAATCCTCTCTACGCCGACACCGTTTGAAATCTTGCGGATAGTAAAAGTCTTGGTTGCAGGAGAAGCACCCCTCAACTGGATAATCACTCCTCTGAACTTCTGAAGCCTTTCCTTGTCACCCTCTTTAATCCTGTAAGTCACGGTGACAGTATCACCTGCCTTGAACTTAGGATATTCTGCAACTTTCTCGTTTGCGAAAGTGTCGTCAACTACTTTAATCAAATCCATGTCTTGTACAGTTTAAATGGCAACATTACGCATATTCTTTGCCCGACGTAAGAGGTTGCTTTGATTTTGGGACTGCAAAGGTACGAATAAAATCAATATCTCCAAATTATTTTAATATTTTTTAACATGATTTTAATCAGAACATGTCCCTGAGCCTGTCAAAGAAACTTTTGTCCTCCTTGCTCGGAGCCGCTGTGAATGAAGGGTTGTTCCTGATGCTCTCAAACAGCTCCTTCTCGCTCCTGGTAAGTTTCTTCGGGATCATCACTATCAGCTTCACATACAGGTCACCGGTACCGTAACTGTTCACTGAAGGAAGCCCCTTTCCCCTGAGTCTCACCACTGTACCGGACTGGGTACCAGGCTCTATCTTGATCCTGTACGGTCCGTCCAGGCACGGAATCTCCGTCTCCGAGCCGAGAATGGCGTCCATTACAGAAATCACCTTGGTGTAGTGGAGGTTGTTCCCGTCCCTCTTGAGCTCAGGATGCTCCACCTCTTCTATGAGAACCAGAAGGTCGCCGTTTATGCCATTGTTCTTCGCACAGTGGCCTTCTCCCCTGATTGTCAGCTGCATGCCGTTCTCGACACCTGCAGGGATCTTCACCTTGACCGTGCATTTCTTCCTCACGAGGCCGGTACCTCCGCAAGTGTGGCAAGGGTTGGATATTATCTTGCCTTCACCACCGCACTGCTGGCAGGTGGAATAGCTGATGGTCTGCCCGAAAATGCTGTTGGCCACCCTTTTGATCTGGCCTGTACCTCCGCACGCCGGACACGTCTTCACATCGGAACTGTTCCTGGTCCCTTTCCCGTTGCAGTCAGGACACGGGACATTCTTCTCCACCGAAATCTCCTTCTCCACTCCTCTTGCTATCTCGTCAAGAGTCAGTTTCACCCTCACACGTATGTCCCTTCCCCTGTAAACCCTCTGCTGAGGTCCCTGGGACCTTCCTCCGCCGAATCCGCCGAAGCCTCCGCTGAATCCTCCGAACCCGCCTCCGAAGAGGTTGTTGAGTATGTCGTTGAGGTCTCCGAAACCTCCGCTGAAATCAGGTCCAGGCTGTCCGCCGAGCCCGGCATGGCCGAACTGGTCATATTTTGCCCTCTTGTCCTTGTCGCTCAGCACCGAATATGCTTCGGCAGCCTCCTTGAACTTCTCTTCAGCCTCCTTGTTTCCGGGATTCTTGTCAGGATGGTATTTTATGGCCAGCTGCCTGTATGCTTTCTTTATCTCGTCCAGGGTGGCGTTCCTGCCAACACCCAGCACCTCGTAATAGTCTCTTTTCTCCGCCATTGTCGTTTTCCTCCTTTTTCATATTATGGGCCGGCAGACGGTCTCAGATGCCCACGACCACCTTGGCGAACCTTATCACTTTGCCGTTCAGGGTATATCCTGTCTGGACCACATCATAAACCTTGCCCTTCTTGTCCTCCTCCTGTACAGGGAACTGTGCCACAGCTTCGTGGACATCGGTGTCGAAATCGAGTCCGCGTGCCTCGATGGCAGCCAGGCCCTTACTCTTGAGATAGGCAAGCAACTTATTGTATATAAGCTCCGTGCCCTCCTTGGCAGCCGCACTGTCAGCAGAATCCTTCAGGGCCGAAATGGCTCTCTCGCAGTCATCGAGGATAGGCAGAAGCCCCTTTATGGTATCCTCCGAAGCCACGCTCACCAGATCAAGCTTCTCCTGCGAGCTGCGGCGGCGGAAATTGTCAAACTCGGCCATGAGCCTCAGGTAGTCATCCTTTTCCTTGGCCACCTTGTCGGAAAGCTCTTTCACCTGTTTCTCAAGGTCTTCGATCTTCCCTTTCTCTTTACGGAGCTCTTTCTCCTCTTTCTTCATCTCCTTTTTCAGCTCCTTAGGAGAGTCCTTTTCCCGGGTCCCGTTCTCCGGAGTCCCTTCCAGGGTCTCTTCCTTCACCTTCTTCTCTTCGTTATTTTCCTGTACCATATTATGTTATTTTTTTTAATTCAATCTAATAGCGGCATGAATGCCGCAACGCATGAAACAAAATATCTGCCATCGCGGACAGTCTGCCATTATGTCAGAACATGTAATCCCAAGCCGGCAGCATGACAGGCCCGGACCCGAGGGCCTCCAGCGCCTTCCCGCTAAGGTACTTCTTCCCTATGACCATCCGGAACATGTACTCGTCAAACCAGCTGTCGGTAAAAGTATAGTACCCCTCGTGACCTGCGGACGGGCCCCAGCTGTTCTCGAACTGCCATTTCACAGGACGGTCCTCATCATCAGTATCCACAGCGATAAGTGTCATGGCATGGGCAGACCCGCTCTGGCGTGTAAGAATACGTGCCTTCTTGTCGTGAATCTCGAAATCCATACCCATAAGCGCCTCGAAATCATATATTTCCGGATCAGCAACACCCTCATCCGACTTGTAGTACCTGCTGATGTCACATGATGCGTACAGGGCCTCGTCAGCCTTGATGGAGGCGATGGCAGACGCCTTTATCTCATCAAGAGGAAGGTTGAGATACCTCCAGTTTACGCCTTCGTACGTGTTGCGGTAGTTCTCGATTTCATACACCTTATAATAAGGGCGGGTAGGGTCATGCATCACCATGATGTACTCGTCGCAGCCATATCCCTCGGGGACAATGCTCTTGTAGAACTCCAGAGGGGTGGACGTGAGGGACTTGATCTCTCCGTCCCTGGTCCGGTACCGCCATGTGAACTCTGCAGGGGGCTCGCCGAGGCAGAGGGCAAGCATGCGATAGACACCTTTCATCGCCTCTATCTTGTATTCCCTGGCCTTCTTTACAGACGCCCCTCCGGAAATCATCTCCCTGAGCGCGTACCCTTCTTTCCTGAGATATTCGTTAAGGAAACTCGTGAGCATGGATGTGTTGTCTGAGTGGGCGGTCTCCGGCATTACCGTATCCGGCACGACCCCGTACTTGTCAGCCACGTTGAGGAAACTGTTCCAGACCCCTCCGTCATTGACCGGATTCTGGAAATACCAGGCCACGTCCCTGTCCATTATGATGTCCTCGTCTGCTGTACGTATAACATTCTCCAGAAAGAGGTTGCTCTTCTCAAAAAGATCCCAGAAATAGCAGTAGTTGTGGGAAAAGTCAAACTCCCCTATACCGAACTTCTCCATCACCGACGGTCTGAGGACATTCATGGATGTGAACATCCAGCACCGTCCGGACTGGTGCTGGTCCGTGATTCCGCTCACGTTCACCCTATATTTGAAAAAATGATCGGTCTTGCCCTGGCGTGACCTGTCCACAGCAAGTTTACGGAGATCATAATTGGCTGATATGGCGTTCATTCTGCCGACATCCTCCTGTGAACGGGCAAACGACTCCCTTATCATCGAGAGCTGTCCCTCCCCTATTTCCTGGGCTCCGAGCCCGCAGCTCACGGCACCGGCCATGACCATGGTCAAAACTGTCTTTTTCATTGCATCATTGTTAAAAACGCGCAAAGATAAGAAATTCACATAAAAAAGACTATATTTGCACTGCGGCCGCGAAATGCTTTACCTATGTTTGGCCGCAGCTATTTCAACGGGCTGTAAAAGAGCCCGGAACCGGTCATCCCGAACCCGGGCCGTCGGCCTGCGGATTCTCCGGATGCCGGTCCAGGCCCTGAATGTCCGCAAGAAGCTGTTTTGAAATTTCACAAAGATCAAAACAGCTTCTAATAATTTGGGGTGCTGCCCATCATGGACAGGCTGCTGTACAGCAGAGCCGTGAATCCGCATGGCAGGATACGGATATTGGAATAATAAAAATTATATAAAACAGTATAACCGACGTCAGATAACGAAATGGCAGAAGAGACACCAAGGAGAAGGCTCCCTGCGGAATGGGAGAGACAGAGCGGAGTCCAGCTCACATGGCCGCATTGCGACACGGAATGGTACCGGCTCGACAAAGTACTGGAGTGCTATGTGGAAATAGCAAGCAACATACTCAGGTTCGAGCCCCTGATGATAGTGGCCAGGGACGCGGACGAAGCGAAAGAGGACATACGGAAGATATCCGGGGAAAAGGGGTTCAGGATAGATATGGAGAAGATAATGTTCCAAGAAGCCCCGCTGAACGACACCTGGGCCCGCGACCACGGGGCCATATCCGTGTGGGGAGAGAACGGGGAAAAATACATTTTCGACTTCGTGTTCAACGGATGGGGGCTCAAGTTCGCCTCCAACTTTGACAACCAGATCACAAAACGTATCTTCACCCAGGGGGCGTTCGAGGATGATGTGACGGGAGTGGACATGCGCCCGTTCGTGCTCGAAGGGGGAAGCATAGACTCCGACGGGCAGGGGACCCTGCTCACCACGACGGAATGCCTCTGTTCCGTGAACAGGAACGAATATCTCGACAAGGACGAGATCGAGAACGAGCTCAAGACAGCCTTCGGGCTTGACAGGGTGCTCTGGCTTGATTCCGGGCAGATAATCGGGGATGACACTGACGGACATGTGGATACACTTGCCAGGTTCTGCAGTCCCGATACCATAGCATACGTGTCGTGCGACGACATAAACGACCCCCAGTATGAGGACTTCTCGTCCATGATGCTCCAGCTGCAGAGTTTCCGGACCAAGGACGGAAAGCCGTACAGGCTGGTGCCCCTCCCGTTTGCAGACCCTATTTTCCTGGATGACTACAGGCTTCCGGCATCATACGCCAACTTCTTGATAGTCAACGGAGGAGTACTTCTTCCAGGCACAGGGTCACAGAAAGACGAAGTGGCCAGGCAAAGGCTTCAGGAGGTATTCCCGGACCGGGAGGTGGTGGTCATAAACTGCAACGCACTGCTCTCTGGCCATGGCTCCCTGCACTGTATCACCATGCAGTATCCGGAAGGATTCCTCAGGACGGGGAAAGATGCCCGCAAACAGTTTTAAAACCATAGGACAATGAAACACAATATCTTGAAAGTAGGCATGGTACAGCAGTCCTGCGGCAAGGACATCGCTGCCAACATAGAGAAGCTCAAGGGCAACATCAGAAAATGCGCGGAACAGGGAGCGCAGCTTGTAGTCCTTCAGGAACTTCACAATTCAGTATATTTCTGCCAGACGGAGGACGCGTCCCTGTGCGATCTCGCCGAGCCGGTTCCGGGGCCTTCCACCGAGACATACGGAGCGCTGGCCAGGGAGCTTGGGATAGTCATCGTACTTTCGCTCTTCGAACGCAGGACAGCCGGCATATACCACAACACAGCTGTAGTGATCGAGAAGGACGGGTCCATAGCAGGAAAGTACCGCAAGATGCACATCCCGGATGACCCTTGCTATTACGAGAAATTCTATTTCACGCCAGGTGACCTGGGCTTCAAGCCGATAGAGACATCCGTAGGCACCCTCGGGGTACTTGTCTGCTGGGACCAGTGGTATCCGGAAGCAGCACGCATAATGGCCCTCAACGGTGCGCAGATACTGATATACCCTACCGCAATCGGCGGAGTGGGCACAGACCCGGAAGAGGAGCAGAAGATACAGTGCGGGGCATGGCAGCTCGTGCAGAGGGGACATGCCGTGGCGAACGGTCTTCCTGTGGTGACAGTGAACAGGACAGGGCATGAGGATGACCCTTCCGGCAACACGGTCGGGCTGCAGTTCTGGGGTCATTCATTCGCTACCGGGCCACAAGGTGAGATACTTGCGGAGTTCGGCAAGGATGAAGAGGGCATAAAGGTAGTGGATATAGACCTCGGAAGGACAGAATACGTCAGAAGAGGATGGCCGTTCTTCAGGGACAGGAGGATAGACGCCTTCGGAGGCATACTCGAAAGATACGGGAAATGACAACAAAACTCATTTGAAGATATGGTAAATATAGGAACTACATTCACCAAGTATGGTAAGAAAGCCCTCCTGTGCGGCTCCGGGGAGCTTGGTAAGGAAGTCGCGATAGAGCTGCAGCGGTATGGCGTGCAGGTGGTCGCCGTGGACAAGTATGAAGGGGCTCCCGCCATGCAGGTAGCCAATTCGTTCCATGTCATTTCCATGCTCGACGGGAAGGCTCTCCGCGAGATCATCGAGCAGGAGAAGCCGGACCTTATAATACCGGAGATAGAGGCCATCGCGACCGATACCCTGGTCGAGCTGGAAGAGGAAGGCTACCATGTAGTCCCTACTGCAAAGGCGGCCAGGCTGACAATGAACAGGGAAGGCATAAGGAGACTCGCAGCCGAGACACTGGGCCTGCCTACTTCGCCTTACAGGTTCGCCGCCGACAAGGATGAGTTCATGAGGGCTGTCGGGGAGATAGGGATGCCATGTGTGGTCAAGCCGGTAATGAGCTCCTCCGGACACGGGCAAAGCGTAATCCGCTCGGCAGACGATGTCGAAAGGTCATGGCAGATCTCCCAGGAAGGAGGACGTGCAGGGAGCGGCAAGGTGATCGTGGAAGGATTCGTGGACTTCGACTATGAAATCACCCTGCTGACAGTACGGCACTCCGCAGGCACGACGTTCCTCAAGCCGATAGGCCATCATCAGGTGGACGGTGACTACCGTGAATCCTGGCAGCCGCAGGCGATGCCGGAGAACGCCGTCAGGAAAGCGGAACATATAGCCAGGAAGATCACGGATGCCCTCGGAGGGTACGGGATTTTCGGCGTAGAGCTTTTCGTCAAGGGGGATGAAGTGATTTTCAGCGAGGTGTCCCCACGTCCTCATGACACCGGAATGGTGACAATGATCTCACAGGACCTGTCCGAATTCGCCCTTCATGCGCGCGCAGTCCTCGGGCTGCCGATACCGGAAGTGCGTTTCTTCGGGGCATCAGCATCAAAGGCGATTGTGGTAGAGGGCAACACGAGGGAATACGAGTTCCGTGACCTTGACAGGGTCCTCGAGGAGCCAGGGGTGCAGATCCGCATCTTCGGCAAGCCGGAAATCATCGGGCACCGCCGCCTCGGCATAATCCTCGCCACAGCCCCTACCGTGGAGGAAGCCAGGGCAAAGGCCGAGAGGGCATATGCAAAACTTTCAGTAAAGGTATATTGAAGATTTACAGGAAAGGGCCAGAAGTGGCCTCTTCTCCGCCAGAGCCATTCCGTGGAATCCTTAGAAGCTGTCTTGCCTTATCCCTTCGAGGATATCAAGACAGCTTCTTCAGTATTGCCGGGTAGATTACTAACCTTTATAGCATCATCCCCCCCCCGATTCCAGATACGAATAAAGGCTAATCCAGTGACTTGCACTAAATTAGCCTTTATCTTCTGTGCTCCCTCAGGGGCTCGAACCCTGGACCCCAACATTAAGAGTGTCGTGCTCTACCAACTGAGCTAAGGAAGCGTCATGATTGGCCCTTTATCGGCCGCTCCGTGATCCGTTTGGGATTCGAACCCAAGACCCCAACATTAAAAGTGTTGTGCTCTACCAGCTGAGCTAACGAATCTTCCCATTCTTTCCAAACGGATAAACTGGTGCATTTCCGAATTGGGATTGCAAAGGTATGGCTTTGTGATTAAATATCCAAATATTTTTCAAACTTTTTTATAAAAATTTCTTCTCCGGACAGAAACCGCTTCCAAGTGGCATGCTTATCTTCCGAACCTGCGTCTGATCTTGTTAACCAGGATGTCAGAATCCTTGTAATGGATCTCGAGTTCGTTGATGATCATGCTTTCGGCAGACTCCACCCACCGCCGGAATTCATCATCCGGTGTGAAATCCTTTGCAAATGAAAGAAGAAGGCTCAGATCGAACCTGTCGGCAGAAACCCCGGCCCCGCTTTTCTTTGCATCGAAAGCGTTGCACTCCTGCTCTATATGTGAAGGGACCATGAGTATAGGCTTCCCGAGATACATGGCCTCGCACACAGACTCGAAACCCGCGGTGCTCGCATACGCCATGCATCCTGCCATCTGGCGCAGGAACTCCGCATCATCGAGGGTGTGGAAGCTGAGTGTAGGGTCTATCACGGTAAGAGGGTTATCTGTAACCTTGTCCCAAAAGAACCTCAGCTTCACTTCAGGATGTTCCCTGTGCCACATCATGACATCATCCGCGAAACCGGAGTTAAGCATATAGCCGTGGATATAGTCCCCTTCCGAAGGGACAGTCTCAAGCACCTCCTTGCGGAGCAGCGGCGGCACCACCCTGAGTTTCTGGCGCGGGAGATCGTCCATCTTCCTGAAAGAGAGAGCCAGATATTTGTTAGCGCCGATGGCAGTGACCCTCGTGAAGAAACGGAGCCATTCGTATCCCCCGAAGACTTTCTGGGGCATTGTAAAATCCCTGTGCAGGAAAAGATACTGGTGTCCGATGCATATCTGAGGTACCGGGACACGGAACAGCATGTAAGTCAAACCTGTAAGGAGCTCATAGAAATTCACCACCACATCAGCGCCGCATGAAGCAATGGTCTTCCTGATGAAATTCATGCTGCCGATATACTTCGGGAAACAGAAGGTGTTGTATGCTATACTCTTGAGCATGTTGGGCTTCCTGTTGGCTGCGGACGGCAGGAAGTTGATGCTCAGGAACTGGTGCACAGGAGCATGCACCCCCCTGGTGAAAAAGTCCGGAAGTTTCCGGGACCTGCTCTTGCCCACAAGCATGCCTACCACCTGGTGGCCATGCCGCTCGAGCATTCTCTCGAGAGTCATGGCCTGTGTCAGATGACCGCGGCCTTCACCTTGAACTATGAACAGATATTTCATCGCAAAATGGGTTTATTGTTTCTGTATCCCGACCAGGCTGCCCCCGAACTCGTTCCTGTAGCGCATTATCCGCCATGTCCCGTCAGTATCTTCAGTGAGTGCGGAAAGGGACTCCACCCAGTCTCCCGAATTAAGATACCTTATACCGTCTATCATCCTGTCTTCCGGATAGTGTATGTGCCCGCATATCACCCCGTCGCACTTCTTGCTTCTGGCCAGGTCCGCAAGCATCTTCTCAAACCCGGAAATGAACGAGACAGCCTGCTTGACCTTGTGCTTTATTGTCTGGGAAAGGGAATAGTACGGCTTGCCCCTCCTGAGCCTGTAGCGGTTGTATATGGCATTGGCCCACAACAGCATGTTGTATCCCTTGTCCCCGAGGACCGAGAGCCATCTCATGTTGGCGGTGACACTGTCGAACACGTCTCCGTGTGTGATGAAATAGCGTTTCCCGCAACTCTCCAGGATATAGTCCTTGACGATGCTGATGTTGGCCAGATGAAGCGGAGCCAGGCTGTCGAGGAAGTCGTCGTGGTTACCACGTACATAGACTATCTCCGTGCCGTTGTCATCCATCATCCTCATGACAGCATCGGCAAACCTGGTATAGGACTTCTTCCACCGCCTGTTGTGCTTATCCAGCTGCCACCCGTCGATTATGTCCCCGTTCAATATGAGCAGGTCGCAGGTGAGGCTTTCCAGAAATATGCTCGCCTCCTCCACCTTGGAATGGTTGGAGCCTATATGCACATCTGAAATCACCACCGTCTTGTAGTGGCGCCGGGCGGGAACGAGAGACGAAGTCTCCCCCGCACTGTCTTGAGTCATGTTCTCTGTCATTTCTTTCCTATGCAGCTATAATGGAAACCTGCTTCTTCAAGCTCCCGTTCATCATATATGTTTCTCCCGTCAAAGACTGCCGGATGGCGCATGAGCCTCTTCACCGAGCCCCAGTCCGGCATGCGGAACTCCTTCCATTCGGTGAGCATGACAAGGGCGTCGGCGCTTTCCACGGCAGCGTAGGCATCAGAGGCATATTCAACCCTGTCCCCCACCCTGCGGCGACATTCGTCCATGGCCACCGGATCATATACCCTCACCACGGCACCGGCGCCGAGCAACAGGTCTATCGTCACAAGTGATGTGGCTTCTCTCATGTCATCGGTCCCGGGCTTGAATGCGAGCCCCCACACAGCCACGCGCCTGTCTTTGAGACTGCCGCCGTAATACGACAGCAACTTATTGAATATAACCTTTTTCTGCATCTCGTTCACCTCTTCCACAGCCTTGAGTATCCGCATCTCGTACCCGGCCTTTTCAGCTGTCTTCACCAAGGCCTTCACATCCTTCGGGAAACAGCTTCCGCCGTATCCGCATCCAGGATACAGGAACTTGCTCCCTATGCGGCTGTCTGCCCCGATACCAAGCCTCACCATATTCACGTCAGCCCCCACAAGCTCGCAGAGATTTGCGATATCATTCATGAAACTGATCCTTGTGGCAAGCATGGAATTGGCGGCATACTTTATCATCTCCGCAGACTTGATATCAGTGAACATAACTCTGAAGTTATTGAGCATCAACGGTCTGTAAAGTCTGCTCATGAGCTCCCTGGCCCTCTCCGACTCCACCCCGACTATCACCCTGTCAGGGCTGAGGAAGTCCTTTACCGCAGCCCCTTCCTTCAGGAATTCGGGATTGGAGGCCACATCGAAAGGTATCGAGACACCTCTGCTCCGGAGCTCTTCGGAAATGACAGCCTTCACCTTCTCAGCAGTGCCAACAGGCACCGTTGACTTGGTCACCAGAAGCACATACCTGTTCATGTGACGCCCTACTGTCCTTGCGACATCGAGCACATAGGACAGGTCTGCGCTGCCGTCCTCGTCCGGAGGCGTGCCCACTGCGCTGAACACCACTTCCACGGAATCAAGACACGAAGACAGGTCAGTCGTGAAGTGGAGCCGTCCCATCTGCACATTTCTCTGGACAAGTTCGTCCAGACCCGGCTCATAAATCGGAATCCTTCCCTCTTTCAAGGCGGAAATCTTCCCTGCATCCACATCGACACAGGTGACGTCAGCCCCCATCTCCGCAAAGCACGAACCGCTCACAAGTCCCACATATCCTGTTCCTACTACCGCTATATCCATATCAAAAAACCAAAATGTCCAATTTCCTTTAAACTCCGGAAGCTCCTGCGCCTCCGTCCAATGTCAGTCATCCGCACGCAAGGGGTTATCCTCTGAGAGATACCACTTTGCAAAACTGCGTATTCCGTCCCGCAAGGCCACGGACGGCCTGTACCCCGTATCATGCACCAGCCTGGACACATCAGCGAATGTCTCATAGACATCGCCCGGCTGCATCGGCAGGAACACCTTGCCGGCCTTGCGTCCGAGTGCATCCTCAAGCTCACTGATAAAGTCCATGAGCCTGACCGGGGAAGAGCAGCCTATATTATATATGGTATAAGCCGGCTCTCCGGTCTCTGCTCCCGGCCCGGCACCGGCTCCCGAGGCGAGCCTGTCCAGGACACGGACAGTCCCCTCGACTATATCATCTATATAAGTGAAGTCACGCATCAGGTCCCCGTTGTTGAACACCTTTATGCTCTCCCCTGACATTATGGCACGGGCGAAAAGCATCGGGGCCATGTCAGGTCTTCCCCACGGTCCATACACCGTGAAATATCTGAGTCCTGCCATATTGATGCCATAGAGGCGGCAGTAGGCATGAGCCATGAGCTCGTCAGCCTTTTTCGTGGCTGCATAGAGGCTCACCGGGGCATCTGTCACGGATGCCTCCGTGTAGGGCACATCCCCTGACATGCCGTACACCGAACTCGAAGAGGCGAACAGGAGGTTCTTCACCCCTGAGTTCCTGCAGCACTCCAGCACGACAAGGAAGCCGGCAAGGTTGCTGTCCAGATATGCATAAGGGTTGGTGATGGAATACCTCACTCCGGCCTGAGCCGCAAGGTTCACCACTGCATCAAAGCCGTCCTCCTCCTCAAAGAGCTTCTCCATACCTGCCCTGTCATCAATCGGCAGACGAACGAAACGGGCTGAATGTGAGAGGGAATTCCCCAGACGTGACCCCATGGGCAGAGCGGCGTCCAGTCCGCCGTCCCCGGCATCACCAAGACAGGAAGCAGGCAGGATGAAACCGCAGCGGGAGAGCCTGGCAAGTTTCAGTCGGGGGTCATAATAACTGTTGATACTGTCCAACCCGACCACTTCGTCACCCCTGGAAATGAGCCTCTCCACCAGAGAAGCGCCTATAAAGCCTGCGGCTCCTGTAACAAGGACCTTCATCTTGCCCCTCCATGATTTTCAGCAGAGAATTCCTTTATCCTCTGTTCCTCGGACAGCCTGCACACGAGCATCCTGCCACCTTTGAATGACACAATACACTTCTCGAGCCCCTCAAGAACCACAGTCCCGCACTCCTGGGCATGGACAATACAGTCCCGGCAGCCGAACAGGCGGACATCACCGCCTACCACCGCATTGCCGTCACTGTCCTTTTCCAGATGGGACATCACAGCGCCCCAGCTGCCGAGGTCACTCCAGCCGAGATCCCCGGATATGACGTATATGTCATCTGACTTCTCCATCACTGCATAGTCGATGGAAATCTTGTCACACAACGGGAAAAGCCTCCCGAGTGCCTCATCCTCGCCAGAGGTGCCGAGATATGGGGAAAGCCTGTCCATAATCTCCGCTATACCGGGAGAATGCATACGCATCTGCGAGATGATGGTATCCGCTGTCCATACGAAAATGCCTGCATTCCAGTAATAGTTCCCTGACTTCAGATATGAAACGGCGGTCGCCAGGTCAGGTTTCTCCTTGAAGGCCCGGACCTTGGTCACCCTCCCGGCTGCGCTGCCCTCGGAGCATATATATCCGTATCCTGTCTCCGGACGGTCCGGGTTTATCCCGACAGTGACAATCCGTCCTCCGACGGAGGCAAAATCAAGCGCCTTCTCCACGACATAGGCAAAATCACCGGTCTTACGGACCAGGGCATCGGCCGGAGTGACAACTATATTGGCCCCCGGATGCCTTCCTGCAATCTTCCAGCACGCATAGGCTATGCACGGAGCGGTATTTCTCGCCTGGGGTTCAGCCAGAATGTTCTCCCTGGGGATGTCAGGCAGCTGCTCCGCCACCATGTCCACATAACGGACTGATGTGACCACCCAGAAATTCCTGATGTCGCAGACCGGCAGGAACCTGTCCACCGTCATCTGTATCAACGACTTTCCCGTCCCGAGAACATCTATGAACTGTTTTGGGGTCTCAGGAGTGCTCAACGGCCAGAGACGGCTGCCTATGCCGCCGGCCATTATCACCACATGGGTATCAGCACGTGAATTCATACAAAATCTTTCTTTATTGCACAGAATGACTCAAAGGTACAAAAAATATGGGGTTGTCCAAAATAAAGGACAACCCCGGCATTTCCGCACAGGCGGAATATGCGTGTCAGAAGTATTTTCCCTACAGATCAGAATGACAGTCCAAGCTTGAAGCCGACATTGTTGATTCCGTTCAGGCTGAAGGCCTCGCTGCGGTTGGTCGCATAGCTGTAATAGACGGCAAACTGGAATCCCAGGTTGTTCTTGTGGAACGGATGCCACGTGAACCCGACTTCAGGGGAAACGTAAAATCCCCACTGGGAGTCCCGCGCGGTGCCGTCCGGCAGGTAGATATACTCCCTGGCGTAGTTGGCGCCGAGCTTTGCCTCGGCATAAGGCTGGAATGTCTTCCACCCGAGACGGTATCTCAGGGTCGCCCCGAACGGTACCTGATATATGGAGTTCACGGCATCGGTGGTAAGGGCGGACCCGTCAGAATAGTAGTATGTCTGGCGCGGGATGTAGTCGTTGTTGGTGTTGAAGCTTGCAAACGCACCGACAGCTATCCTCGGAAGCACATAGTATCCGCCTTCGGCATACGCTCCCCATCCGCTTCCGCCGGTGGCGAAGTCATTGCCAACGACTCCGTTGAACTGCCATCCGGCATCGATATAGAACCTGCGTCCAGGCTGCGCTTCAGCATAGGACGAGAGTCCAAGCAGTAAAGCCGCAGCAACCATTATCTTCATTATTGTGTTTTTCATGATATTGTCCTCCTTCTTCAGTTCCTGTCAAGATACTCCGACTGCTCAAAAGACTGGGTCACCGCCCTTGTGAAACGTGCGGCATCCCCGCGTGTGGAGCCTATGCTCCCGTCTATGTAGCTGTTCCATACGACAGGAAGCGGCTTGTCGTCACCCGTCTCGGCGGTAAGGTCCACCATCTCGGTCAGGAGAGAATGTGTGGAATAGCTGTATGTGACAGGGAATGAGTAATACCAGTATCCCCAGTCTCCCCAATAACCCGGATACCAGTATCCCGGATATGAAGCCCACCAGTAAGGATTTACCGGATAATGCGCCGTGAAGTACGATGTGGAGACAACGTATGAAATCTGGACGGCAAGGTCGGCCTTGTTCCCTTCCGGAGCATCCTGGGCATGGTCATTGTCAAGCTTCCCGGTGTCCACATAAGTGTAACCGCATGACTCCAGCTCCTTTATATACTGGCTTCTGAGGGACTTTCCCCAGTCGTTGAGAGCGAAAGACCCGGTCTCTCCGTCTATGACAAAGATACTGTCAGCCACCGTGAATGATGTGTATGCGGAAAAGTCCGCCGTCTCGCTGCGTGCCGTATATACCAGGAACTCCCCGTCAAATTCATCTGATGAAGGCACTTTCTCGCAGGCCGATGCCATGACAGCAAGGGCAGCCGCGAACAAGATATATTTTCTTTTCATGTTCATTTCCTTTTAACTGATTGGTTTACAAAGACATTCCTTCATAAGTCCTCGACTGTTCATACGGGACTATCTTACCTTCAAGCCTTATTGTCTGCGAGTTGAAGTTGGGCGACACCACCGCATATGCGTCGTTGGAGCCAGGATACAGCGATATGTCAATCTGTGCGCTTATCCCTATCCCTGTTATGCTCATGTGGACATGGGTCACACCTTTCTTGTCCACTCCGACATCAAGGCCGGAAACAGTGCCGTCAACCGTTATCCCGCCTACGCCGTTAGGACCTGAGAAGAATGTACTCGGGGAAATCTGTACGACACCCCTGTCCCCGTTGACAGAGATGAAGTTGGTGGTTGAATTGACATAGACCCGTGAACCGTTTCGGAAGGTCACGGCATCAGCCTCGATCACAAAAGAGTTTTTTCCAATGGCTGTTCCAGCCTGCTGCCACAGCAAAGTGTCCACCGCTGCAGCTGCATTCCTTTCGGGTTCGCTCCTCTGCTGGAACTCTTTCATATCGTTTTTCCACTGGTCAATTCTCTCTTGCAATTTCGTTTTGTCCTGGGCCGCGCCTGACAGACATACTGTCAGGAAGAGCAGCATTGAAATAAAACGTGTCATATAAATACTGGTGTTTAAATTGTGTATCGGCTTAAATCTCAAGCCCACAATATATAAACAACGTATATGCCACAATCTTGCATCATGACACTGATTTTTCTGCGCAGGACATCCTGCATGTATGTGATAACGGCTGGTTTATCTGTCTCCGGCCTTTCTCTCTGTGACGCCGAAGAGCCTGCGGGCGAGATCCGGGCAGTCAGTGGTGAGCATGTCGACACCCAGGTCTTTCATGCGGACCATATCTTCCTCACTGTCCACTGTCCAGACATTCACCGACATGGAACGGGCCCTTGCAGAGTCGTACCATCCGGGATGGGAGGAAAACACGTTGTAATGGTAATCCACCCCTGTAATCCCCATCTCCGCCAGCTGGTCCGGGCTGTAGTCATCGCTCAGATACTGGACGGTGTATCCCGGCATGAGCTCCGCCATACGCTTGCAGATGTTGATGCTGAACGAAATGAAAATCACCTTGTCCGGAGAATCCAGACCATATTCCTTGAGTTTCTCCACCGTAAGGTCCACCAGACGGTTCTCTATCTCCGGGGTGGAATGGGTCTTGAGCTCGTAAACCATAACCGTGCCCGGGCGGCGGCGCACCTGGGCGAGATAATCGTCAACCGTTGGGACCGGCTCCCCGTTGGCAAGCCTCACGTCCTTGAATTCGGCATACGGGGTACTTTCAATCCGCTTCCCGTCTATCTCACTGTCGTGGTAAACGAGAAGGACCTCGTCAGAGGTCATGTTCACATCGAATTCGCTTCCCCAGAAGCCGGCCTCCTGGGCGCATTTCAGAGCGGCGAGCGAGTTTTTCGCATATCCGGCCTCTTCGCAGTTCCAGTAGCCCCGGTGTGCCACTATGGCAGTCTTGCAGTTTTCTTTTCCGCGGTTTTCCGCCGTCATTGCATGTGAAAGCATGAGCAGCGGAAGGGACATCAGCAGGAGTTTGGAGAACTTGTGCATATCTTTTCTGTTTTTTTCTGCCGGCAAAGTTAGCAATATTCGGCATCGGCCGGCATACCGGCACGTTAAGTTTTGGTAAAAGTTGCATCAATGGCTACCATATTAGTTAAAAAAGACTAATTTTGCATGGTTTGCGTCCCTTTGGAGGGACCGGTTTGAAACAATATCATTAAAATATCATGGTAAAAGTCAACTTGGGAGGCTGCAGCTCCTTCATCAAAGATGCAGAATACAGTGAATATGTGGAAAAAGCGCTTGCCGCTTTCGACACTCTTGAGAACGAGAACGGTGCCGGAAACGATTTCCTCGGATGGAAACACCTGCCTACAACAACACCGGAAAGCCTTATCACCGAGTGCGAGGCGGTACGTGACAGCTGGAAAAGCAAAGGTGTGGACCTGGTGGTCGTGATCGGTATCGGAGGCTCGTACCTGGGTGCGAAATGTGCCATCGAGGCGCTCTCGCACAGTTTCGCCAGGCAGCTCGCCGGGAAAAAGGACGCTCCTGAAATAGTGTTCGCCGGGAACAACCTTTCTGAAGAATACATCTGCGAACTTTCAGACCTGATGCAGCAGAGGAACGTGGCTGCCGTGGTCATCTCGAAATCCGGCACCACCACTGAGCCCGCGATAGCCTTCAGGCTCATCAAGCAGTACATAGAAAAGACATACGGGATCAAGGAGGCCGCAGAACGTATAGTAGCCGTGACTGATGCACACAGGGGCGCACTGAAGTCCCTCTCCACCCAGGAAGGCTACAGGACTTTCGTGATCGAGGACAACGTGGGAGGGCGTTTTTCCGTCCTCACTCCTGTCGGCATCCTGCCTATCGTACTTGCTGGATTTGACATACGTGCCATGCTCAGAGGTGCGGCAGAAATGGAGAAGGCATGTGCACAGCGCAGCGCGGAAAACCCGGCCGTACAGTATGCCGCCATGCGTAACCTCCTGTACAGCAACGGCAAGAAAATAGAGATTCTCGTTTCATACAATCCAAAACTCCAGTATCTCGGAGAATGGTGGAAGCAGCTTTACGGAGAGTCCGAAGGAAAAGACGGCAAGGGAATCTTCCCGGCTTCAGTCAGCTTCACCACCGACCTCCATTCCATGGGACAGTACATCCAGCAGGGTGAAAGGATACTCATGGAGACTGTAGTCACAGTGGAGAAGAGCAACCGCAGCATGACCATCGCGGATGACCCGCAGAACCTCGACGGGCTCAACTTCCTCACAGGCAAGCACGTGGAAGAATGTAACGCCATGGCTGAGCTCGGTACCAAGCTCGCACATATCGACGGAGGAGTGCCGCAGATGTCCGTCTCAGTGGAAAAGATAGATGAATTCAACATCGGCGGACTTTTCTATTTCTTCGAGAAGGCCTGCGGGATAAGCGCATACATTCTGGGAGTCAACCCATTCAACCAGCCTGGTGTGGAGGCGTACAAGAAAAACATGTTCGCCCTGCTCGGCAAACCGGGGTATGAAGAGGAAGCCAAGGCCCTGAACGAAAGGCTCGGCAGGTAGTTCTTCCCGACACGACCATAATGAGGGTGGCCCGAAAGGTGGGATTTCAAGGCTTGCACAGATGAGAAAACGCAGCGTACTGTGCGTACATGCGGATTTTCGAATCAAGAGTAACGCAGAAAGCTCCCTTTTGAGCCACCTTCATATGTATTCACGCAGTCCGACAAAAGAATTATCTTTGCAACGGCAAATAACGACATGACACAGACGGGGCAGTTTTCAGAAGACATAGCCAGGGTACTGGACATGCACGGGATACCTTTCTCGACAGAGGACTCCCGGTATTTCCGCATACTGAGAGCTGTAAGCGCACATCACCGGACAAAAGGCTGCAACTATCTGAACATTATAACCATACCGATAATGTCGCACAACCTGGAAGAAGCCATTCTCCAGAGTGAGGCCGTCGGGCGGCACGCAGGGATGCCTGACACCGTGATGATAACGCAGGACAGGTGGATGAGAGCCCCGGAAGCCGTGACATCCAGGCTGCTGGCGCATCTGGGGATATTCCGCAGCATATTCGCGAGGGACTGCGAGGTACGCAAGATCAGCCGGAAAGAAGCAGACGGATTCCTTGAAAAAAACCACAGCTACGGCGGAGCCAGCAGCAGGTACTGCTACGGACTGTTCCTGGCACGCGACAGGGTGAAGGAAACAGGCGGCTTGTACGGCGAAAGGCCTGCATCCGGCACGATGGTGGCGGCAGCCGAATTCTCCAACGCCCGCCGGTGGATCAAGGAAGGAAAGGAAATCCGTTCATACGAATGGATACGCTACGCATCCCTGCCAGACACACGTATCAGCGGAGGCATGGGCAAAGTGCTCCAGAAGTTCATAAGCGACATACATCCGGATGACGTGATGAGCTATGCCGATCTTGAATGGTCTGACGGACAGGCATACAGACAGCTGGGATTCATCCCGGACGGGAAGAAGGCCCCGGTGAGCTTCCGCATAGACCAGTCTGACTGGCTCCGCATCCCGATAAGACCCGCAGGGCCGGCAACACCGCCTCAACCCCATATAACCCTGCCGCACGGTACAGACTCCACTTCACGGCACCGGACACTGCCCTGCGAGGACACAGACACCCTGTATTTCCGCAATGCCGGCAGCCTTAAATACAGGCTCAGGCTTTACTGACGCACGTCTTCCTGCCTCAACAGCTTCTAAAAACAACAGGAGGGATGCCTGGCTCTCCCCTACTCTTACTCCACGACCTTCTCTACATCACCGACCTTCAACCGGCACCCTCCTGCATTTCTGTTTCTCAACGGCTGCAAAGATATAACATGACAGGCGAATCCGCCAAGTATTCCGATGCCCCGAGTGCCCGTTTTTTCTCTTTTTTACAATTAATTTTCCCTTTTTTATAGTTTTTTCTGTTTTTTAAGCTGTCCGGAGCCATCCGGCAGCCACCCTGCCGTCATTCCATGGCCGGACCCTTAATCTCTTTTCCACCTGCTGTAGTATTTATACCGCTCCTTCAGGTCCAGAAGATAATCCTTATATTCAGGATTTAGCTGAGGTTTTTTTATCTCATATATGACATCGGCACAGTCTCCGCAGGCCATAATGTCCACCAGACCTGTATCATATACGGCCTTGATTTCGGGAATAAGTTCCGTGGCGTTGATTTCTATCAATGTCGAAACAAGCAAAGCGACAAGGACTCCGTCACAGCAGTTCCTTCCCGGGAGATTCTCTCTATAGAAAACAAGTAGTTTACGGAACCACTCTATGACTTCCGGGCGGCGTTCCGGCTGGTATTCGATTATCATTGCAACCGCCGGGAACAGCAGGCATCTGGCGTAAGTATATAGCCCTGGCTCATGAAGATAGGCATCAAGGACATCCAGCCTGTCTTTGCCCAGAATGTACAAGGTAGGTACAAATATTTCGTTGGCAGCATCCCCGAAATTATAGTCCATGAACTCCTCATCCTGCCTGAGAACTTCCAGCACGACCGGCAGGCTCTCCTTAGAACCTATCTCCCCTAGTAAGAACATGCAGTGCGTAAGGAAAGATGAGCAGATGTCCTCCCCGGCTGACATTTCGGCGAGAGCTGTCCCGGTCCTGAACAGAGCCATCTGCTCTATGTCCTGCCGTAATTCAGTATGAGGTATGTCCAGTATCCTGTCAAGGATGTCGTCAGGGAAGCCGAATTCATATCTTTCATCAGAGAGCAGAGACAGGAGTTCCGGATGCATAGGGCTTATAGATGACGGATATCCATGAGAAGGCATATATGTGTAATCCTCCAAAGGATAACTCTGATGATTCACTGGAAAATTATCAAGAAGATTGTCAATGTCATTGCAGATATAGTCAAATTCGTTTCCGAGATTCTTTTTCAGCTTCGGCAGGTAGAGATTAAGTTCCGCCACGCTGTTGGCTATGAGGAAATGTCTGCCGTCTTTTCCGAAATCGAACTGCATGAGAGGGATATCTTCAGTATCGGGAGAGAGTATGTATTGTGTCATTGCATAACTCTTGTCCGGCAGTATTCCGGCTTCTTCCGCAAACTCTATGGCCCCATATATGAGATTGTGGACAGTCACATAATCAGACTCTTCGATGATTACATCACTGGAGATTTTTTTTATCTGTCTATCCAACTCACTGGATCCGATGTTGAACCTGTAAAACGAATCCCTTATCCCTATGCAGAATGTATCTATTAAAAATATACCGACTGTAAAAGTCCCCTTGGGATGGCATCTGGTGACTATTGCGACTGCCTCTCCACTTTTTTCCCAACCCTTGCTGAGATAGCATTTCCCGACAGGTAGCTTTCTCACGCGCTGCCTGAGGTAAATGGTCTCGCTAAATTCTGTATTTTTCCTGTTCTTTTTCATGGTTTTCTCTATCTTTACAAAGCCAAATTTACAATCATTTTCAATATCAAAACACCAAAAGCGGTGGAAAAGCATATCGCCAAGATGAAGGCTTCCGTCACGCATGACATTTTACCTGACAGTTGAGCCGCACACTACTGCCTACCAATAGCCGCCACTATCGGGCATTTATCCTGATGGTGGCGGCTATTCTGTCAATATGTGCCTGGTCGGATGCTTACGGCCAAGGAAGCTTACTCAACATTGATGGTCCATGAATGTATCGGATTCTTCTTTTTCTTCAGATGCTCTATCACGCTCGCTCCTTTGAATGGCAGACTTTCATTCTTGTTCTCGATGTTATGGGAAGTGGCACTTCATTTCCCAAGAATTGGACTCCATGACTGTCTGTCTGCTCTCCCCAGACTCATCCACATAATCCACAACAAGGTCAGCGAAGCGGATCAGATCTTCTGAAACGGAAAAGCTGTAAGTCAACTCGGTCTTCACCTCATCCGTGACAGTCTCCTGAGAGTCCTTGCTGTCTTTGTTGTCGTTGCTCTGTTTCCCGTTTCCACTTCTCATTGCGAAACTGTTTATCTCAGGCCTTCTCCAACTCCACTGTAAAATGCCTCATGATAGGAAGTTCCTTGGTTATCCTGTATCCGTGACATATGGATTCGCGACGGTCAAAGACATTTTTAAGTGCAGCGGCCACATAATCCATGTGGTTGTTTGTATATACCCTGCGGGCGATGGCAAGACGCAGTAGCTCCAGTCGAGGATAACGGTTCTGATGAGTCTCCGGATCCCGGTCTGCAAGCAGGGCGCCTATCTCCACTCCGCGGATCCCGCCCTCGAGGTAAAGCTCGATGGCCAAAGTCTGGGCCTGGAACTCCTCCTTCGGGACATTTGACAGTATCTTCTTGGCATCCACGAAGATAGCATGACCTCCTGCCGGTCTCTGATACGGGATTCCATACTCGTCAAGCCTTGATGCCAGGTAAGCCACCTGACGGATACGCGTATCCAGGTAATCAAAGTCCGTACTTTCCTGAAGCCCTTGCGCCAAGGCGTTCATGTCGCGTCCGGCCATTCCGCCGTAAGTGAGGAAGCCTTCGTACATGATGCTGAACATCTGGCACTTCTGCATGTCTTTCTCATCCCTGAACGCAAGGAATCCGCCGATATTCACGATCCCGTCCTTCTTGGCTGACATCGTCATATAGTCGGCATAGGAGAAAATCTCCCTGGCTATCTCCTTTATGCTCTTGTCCTTATACCCTGGTTCACGCATTTTTATGAAATAGGCGTTCTCTGCAAACCTGGCAGAATCTATAAGGAGTTTCACACCGTATTTCCTTGCAAGGGCGGACACACCACGTATATTCTCCATGGAAACCGGCTGTCCCCCGGCTGTATTGTTGGTGACAGTCAGTACAATAGCCGGTATCTTCTCGGCCGGATGCGACTTCAGCACATCTTCCAGCTTGCCCAGGTCCATGTTGCCTTTGAACGGGATTTCCAGCTCGGTGTCAGACGCTTCGTCTATCGTGCAGTCCACCGCATGAGCCTTGCGGAACTCTATATGTCCTTTAGTGGTGTCGAAATGGGAATTGCCCGGAAGATAGTCACCTTCCTTGACAATGGCAGAAAAAAGCACGTTCTCCGCCGCACGCCCCTGGTGCGTAGGAAGCACATACTGCAGCCCGGTTATGTCCGCTATTGATTCTTTGAGCCTGTAAAACGACGATGCGCCGGCATAGCTTTCATCACCCTCCATGACCGCAGCCCACTGCCTGTCGCTCATAGCCCCCGTCCCGGAATCCGTGAGCATGTCGATATAGACATGGTCGCTTCTGAGATTGAAAAGATTGTACTTGGCTTCAGCTATCCATCTTTCACGTTCTGTGCGGGTGGACTTGTGAAGATTCTCCACCATCTTGATCCTGTAGGATTCTGCAAAAGGAAGTTCCATAACCGTAGGTTTTAATATTTTATAATTGTATTGCGCCAATTTAGGGAAAATTACAACACATTCTTCAAAATCGGCTACAATTCGACATAACATCCCGCCATGTCCCGTCCTGATGACAGCCCTAGTTCAGGCACAGCTTCGCGACGAGATGCATAGAAAGCGACTGCGACTATAAAACTGTAAGCGTAATTCTCGGGCATTCGGACATCCGTACCACTCTCAACCTGTATGTCCACCCGGGAATGGAGCAGAAAAAAAGATGTATCGACAAGATGTTCAAGGCAATGGAATAAATTATTGTTACATATGGTATCACTTAGGACAATATATTATAATTTTGTAGTAACAACAAAACAAACTTGAAAATGGACGACGAATCTATTAAAAAGAACATCATTATTGCGAGGAAGAAACTTCGCATGACACAGAAAGATGTCGCTGACAGGCTCGGGATTACACGAAACTCCTACAGGCGGATAGAATGTGGTGATACTGTTCTGATAAACAGCTATATACACAAGCTTGCCGAGATTCTGGACATGTCAGATGAAGAGCTGGTTCTCGGATATGTACCTTACAGACTTGAACCTGGGCTCAATGATGTCAGGCGTGAATACATCAGCCAGCTCCGCCATAAAGAGGAGGAACATAAAAAGGAGACAAAGGAGCTTAAACAGACTATCGAAGACCTTAAATACCGCACCGGACTGCTTGAGGAAATCATCAAGGCAAAGGAGGAGATGATCTCCATGCTCAAAGGGCGCGGCAATGACTGACTGCGCTATCGCCTAAGACATGGTGATTTATGCAGATGCCCTGCCTGTACCATTCATAAAGACGGTGTATCCCCTCGTCGATGCCGACCTTGTGATGCCACCCCAGCCTGTGCAGCTTGCTGACATCAGTCAGCTTCCTCAGGGTGCCGTCAGGCTTGGTGGTGTCCCAGCGCAGGGCACCACGGAATCCGACCTCGGACATGACCTTCTCCGCCACTTCCCGGATGCTGATTTCCTCCCCGGTGCCGACATTGATATGGCAGTTGCGGATCTCGGATATGCCGTCGGCATTCTTCACCGTCGGGTCGTAGGTATCCCTGAAGTCCACATTCAGAAGCACATGCACCGAGGCATCAGCCATCTCCTCGCTCCACAGGAACTCACGCATCGGACGCCCGGTACCCCACAGCGTCACCGCTTCAGGCGTGATGCCGTAGTGCGCCAGGACTGCGAGGATATCTCCCTCTGCAGAATCCCCGTCCACCAGGAACCGGCCGGAGACCTCTTTCATGCCCCTCCGGGTGTATGACGCGGCTGCCTCGGCCGGGGTCTTATCCACAACCCCCGCCGACACGCTTACCGGCCTCAGTCCGATGTCCCTGCGGACCGCGGACCAGTCTCCTTCCATCAGGCACTTCGCCAGGTATATCTTCCTGAGCATCGCCGGAAGGACGTGGCTGTTCTCCAGGTGGAAGTTGTCATTCGGACCGTAAAGGTTCGTCGGCATCACAGCGATGTAGTCGGTGCCGTACTGCAGGTTGAAGCTCTCGCACATCTTCAGGCCCGCAATCTTCGCTATCGCGTAGGGCTCGTTGGTGTATTCCAGAGAAGAGGTCATGAGGCAGTCCTCCTTCATCGGCTGCGGAGCCTCCCTCGGGTAGATGCATGTGCTCCCCAGGAAGAGAAGCTTCCTCACTCCGTGACGGAAGCTCTCCCCGATCACGTTCTGCTGGATCTGGAGGTTCTCCCAGATGAAGTCGGCCCGGTACTGCAGGTTCGCCATGATCCCGCCGACGTGCGCCGCTGCAAGAACCACGGCATCAGGACGTTCCCTGTCAAAAAAATCACGCACCGCTGTCCCGTCCAGAAGGTCAAGTTCACGGTGAGTACGGCCTACCAGATTCGTATACCCCCTGCGCTGGAGGTTATCCCATATCGCCGAACCCACCAGTCCCCTGTGCCCGGCAACGTATATCTTACTGTCTTTTTCTAACATGTCGAATACTATTTCACTATTCCCTTCTCAAGATACTCCGCAAGGTTGGTCCTAACATGATCTCCGGCTCGCTCCACCGCCACCTTCGCCATGTCCGCCTCGACCATGATCCGCACAAGCTCCTCGAAGCTCGTCTTCCCAGGGTCCCAGCCCAGCTCGGCCTTCGCCTTCGTTGGGTCACCCCACAGGTTCACCACATCTGTCGGACGGTAGAAGTCCGGACTCACCTCCACAAGGGTCTTCCCCACAAGATGCTCCGGTCCGGACACACAGACTCCCTTCTCGTTTTCCCCTTCGCCCTGGAACGCCAGATCAATCCCCGCATACCTGAACGCCAGATGGCAGAACTCCCGCACCGAGTGCTGCACTCCGGTCGCTATCACGAAGTCCTCCGGACGCTCATGCTGAAGGATCAGCCACATACACTCCACATAGTCCTTCGCATAGCCCCAGTCACGAAGCGACGAAAGGTTCCCCAGGTACAGCTTCTCCTGCTTCCCCTGCGCTATCCTCGCCGCAGCAAGCGTGATCTTCCTCGTCACGAACGTCTCGCCCCTGCGCTCGCTCTCGTGGTTGAAAAGTATCCCCGAACAACAGAACATGTTATAAGCCTCCCGGTACTCCTTCACTATCCAGTACCCGTAAAGTTTCGCCACCGCATACGGGCTGTACGGATGGAACGGCGTGTTCTCGTTCTGAGGGACTTCCCTCACTTTTCCGTAAAGCTCTGACGTTGATGCCTGATAAATGCGGCAGGTTTCTGCCAGACCGCACTGCCGGACAGCCTCGAGGACCCTCAAAACCCCCGTAGCATCCACGTCGGCCGTGAACTCCGGAGAGTCGAAGCTCACCTGCACATGACTCTGCGCCGCAAGGTTGTATATCTCGTCCGGACGGACCTTCCCGACCACCTGGATGATGCTCATCGAGTCCCCCAGGTCAGCATAGTGCAGATGGAAATGCGGACGCCCCTCCAGATGCGCTATCCGCTCCCTGTAGTCCACCGACGAACGCCTTATCGTCCCGTGGACATCATACCCCTTCTCCAACAGAAACTCGGCCAGGAACGATCCGTCCTGGCCGGTGACACCCGTGATTAACGCTGTTTTCATGTCTTATTTGTTTAAGTACGTTTTATGTTATATAGTTTTTGAGATACCAACTCTCCAACCTTTTCCAGATATCTTATACTTTCCAGGAATATGTTTGACTTGACCCTGTTTTTCTTATATGCCCTCAGATGGTCTGACAATATCTGCCTGTGACTCTTTAGTCCCTGCGTGGAAGCGCCGCCTATTCTCATCGTGACACAATCGACTGGAACATACACCGTCTTTATCCTGTTCACGAATATGAGTCTGAGCAGATTTTCAAAGTCGGCGCCTATCTTAAAATCCGTATCAAAAGTCCCATATTTTTCGTACACAGACCTCATGCAGTAGAACGAAGGATGCGCAGGCATCCACCCCAATCTCATCTTCCACCTTCTGAATCCTTTGGACGAATAGTACCGCACACATTTATCCAAATTATCGTCATTGACAAAATGCACATCCCCATATACAGCATCAGCACCTGATTTCTCAAGTGCTGATGAAAGAATTTCCAATATTTTATCTGAGGTATAAAAGTCATCACTGTTCAGAATCCCGACCACATCTCCGGATGCCATTCCGATGCCCTTGTTCATCGCGTCATAAAGGCCTCTGTCCGGCTCGCTTATCCATCGTAGCCTGCCGTTATACTTCGGTTCATACTCCTTGATGATTTCCAATGTATTGTCTTTTGATCCGCCATCTATTATAAGATGCTCAAAATCACAGTATGTCTGATTCAGAACACTTTCAATAGTGTCACAAAGGGTCTTGCCGCTATTGTAGGTAGCGGTGATGATGGATATTTTCAACATAATAAGTTAAATTCGAATTAATTACAAGAATAGAGCTTATAACAAGGATTTATATACCTCTATAGTCTCTTCAAATGTCCTGTCCCATGAAAACAGGTCAGAATTAGACAGGCCCCGTTTTATTTCGTCGTCTTTCAGGGAAGGCCTATTAACCAGTTCTTTTATTGCCTCGACAACGGCATCAACAGTTTTATCCTCTAACAAAAAATCCGTTTTACCCATCACCTCCGGTATAGATGAAACAGCAAAGGCAATGACAGGGCACCCTGCTCTCTGGGCTTCCAATATCGGGATACCAAACCCTTCATACAGTGATGGATACACAAGGACAAGAGCCCTATTATATAATTCATTCAGATCCGCTGTCGGCAGATTCCATAAATGGATATAGTTGGATTTTCCCAATTTAGAATCCAGGACCGCTTTTTCCTGTTCGAGTAATTGTTCGCCACCAGCTATCACAAACGGAATCCTGAGACTTTGACAAACTTCGATGGCAAGGTTAAAATTCTTATATGGTGCATGATGTCCTCCGACATACAGGATAAAGCCACCTTCTTCAAATGGGAGCGAGAGTCTATGATTCCCTTTTCCGATTCTATGGAAACCTGGATTTACTCCATTATGTATCACATGAACAATATCTTTATTTATGTGAGGATAAAAATGGAATAAATCCCGTCGGGTGCTATCGGATATGCATATAATGGCATCTGAATTATTTATCGCAAAGCCTTTCTGATAGGAATGTATTTTTTTCCTTATACCTTTTATAAAATATTCATAATTGAAATCATGAAGCGTTGTAATATTTTTTGCGAATTTATTTGTGTCAATTCTGTAATATGATGAATGAAAGATATATGGGGTCTTATATCCAGAGTCTTTTATGTTGAAATATCTTTTTACTTGTAAAAATCTTGATGAAAATGTTTCTATATATTCTGCAGGAATATCTATATTATTTCTAAAAATATTTCTTGGAGCATCATCATATTCAATGAACCTGCAAGAAAAAAATTTGTTTTTCACCAGTCGGGAAATATGTTCTTGCCATACAACTGATATCCCGCCGGATCTTTGCAGAGAAAAAATTATATTATCCAATAAAATATTCTTCATATTGTTACCTAAACTTGATCCCTACAAAGACGGAATAAATTCATAAGGATTATTATATGCATTTCCTAACAACATCAATATTGATAACCCTAAAATGCAACACCATCCCGTTCTTCGATATATATTGACTGTTTTCCATTTTGTAATCATATAATAAGTAAGAAATGAGAGTAGGACAAATCTCATTGATGTGAAGCAGAAAGGGAATCGACTTAAAACCATATTCGTACCAGCAATATTGGCAAATAGACTACCTAAGTAAAATATTCTGAAATATATATCATATCTGTATTCCTTAAAATATTTACAAAGAAAACCAGATGAAAAAATAAGGATTAAGTCTACAATATGCATTGACAATATTCCAAACCCGCTTCCAATTCCCATCTCCCATGATTCTATAGAGTCAACATAATATTGATATTTCCCAGTCAGGAAAATAGAAACCAAGTTAATTAATATGTTCTTTAACGATGAAGCGAATATGCCAAAAAAAACATATACAATAGACAGTATAGCAGGTTTGATTATTAATGAATATTTAAAAAAAGAGAACAAATAACAAAAAATAAATAATAATGAAGATATATGGAATCCAGTAGCAACAAGAACACACAACAGAAACTTACCAAAATTCTTGTTTATTATATATTTTATTGAAAATAATAATATGAAAAAAGCTATACCTTGTCTTTGAATATTAAAATACCAGAATAAAACACCTGTTGCCGCTAAGAAATAAGCGGCGTAGCCGATTAGAAATGGTTTATCTTTAAATGCTGCATAAAAAAAACACATCGGAATTAGAGCCATAACAAAGAACATTATGTAATATGGCAAACCGGCATGATACAGTATATGAGAGATAAATGCGTAAATGTATTCAACATTACTTTCCGTGAGACTTTGTTTTAATGACCCGGAAAAAGATGTTTCATAAATTTCCTTATAATTTAAATAATCTGTTCCTATTTCATATCGAAATCCGAATAATACAGACAACAATATTATAGGCAACGCATATTTAAATATACTGTTAACTGCATAAGTCTCGGAATAACTTAATATCAATCTTCTGTAACTGCAAAATTTATATTTTGTAAAAAAAGATATAACAAAAACAGATAACAGTACTACACATATTGACAATATCATATCTTTAAGCGATGCTTTATAACCAATAAATAAAAAAAGAATTGCGGTGAAATATTATAAATAATAGCACAGATATTTTTTTTTATACTTATTTTTTTTGAAAGGGACAACTTGATAAATTCATGAAATGACTTCTGTTTACGCTCATTCTGTTTATCGTACCATTCAACTTTAGCTAACAGAATATAATATGAAATAACAAATGACGTAATTAATCTACTATATAATTTCTTTTCACGGTAGCCAATATCTGGTGAAAAATAAAGATTCTTGTATTTTAAACAGATATAAAATAAATCATCAATCATTTTATAGTTTACAGAGTGAATGATAGAATTACTTCGCTGCCTGTAATAATAAGAAACTTTATTTAATGATGCTATATTTTTTGATTGAATGATTAATTGGGGGACAATATCAATATCCTCAAACGTTATTCCAGGTGAAAATTTAAAAGACTGCTGTTTTAAGAATGTGGATTCAAAAATAAATGACCAAGCATAAAATTCCTCTTTCAAGATATTCTCAAAAAAAGAAATGCCGTCTGAAATTTTTTTATAATTATCGATATTCGGTTTAGATACAAATGACTTGCCTGTACTATCTACCATCTGATGACCTATATGTAAAACATCTAAATCATGCATTTGCAAAACCATGTCTATTTTAGACAAAATATTTTTTTCTATAAAATCGTCAGTGTCAATAAACCAAATATATTTTCCACATGCTACATTTAAACCGGCATTTCTTGCTTCACTTAAACCTTTATTGGATTGGGATATGATTTTTATATTATTATATTTTTTCGATAATTCCTGAAGTATTTGTAGACTTGTATCTGTTGAGCCGTCATTTACGGCAATTATTTCATACTCATCAGATGGAATTTCTTGATCCTCACAACTTTCTATGCATTTCCCCAAATAGTCTTCCACATTGTATACAGGAAGAATCAATGAATATTTTATATTTGTCTTATTCATTATTTCGACAATTTAATCCTAATATACTGGCAATCAAGTTATTAAATTGTGGTTATAAGCGGACTTTACATCTGATGAGCCTATATTTAAAATACGCATATATAATGTATGATATACTATAAAATAGATCTTTATTCAAGGCGTCGAATAGAAGATAATTATATTTTCTTCTAATACTTTTATCCATACTTATGTATAGATATATACACCGTTTACAAATTTTATGGAATACTATTTTTTTATACTTATTCCCCAAGCATTTATATATAGCCATATCATGTTCATTAAGGCTTAATTTATCTTCCAAAGAACTGCAAAGAATCAATCCGCCGACATGTCTCCTGTACACGCTCATAATGTCCTTCATTCCATAGATCAAGCCTTCCTTAGCAGCACATAAAAATAATGGAGTGTCGCCATATTTAATCCCGGGTGTCGAACATATTTTATCATATATTTTTGATTTGATCACATTCCGTGTAAATACAGTACTTGCCGTGGGAATTATCCATTCATTATAAATTTCATATCCAGAATAGTTCCGATCTTTGATATTGGAAAAAAGCCTGTCCTGTTGGCTACCGTCTTCAAAATGTTCAACTGCATTATGGAAACACATAGAGTATTCCGGGTGCGTTTCTAAGAAATCCACCTGTTTTTGCAGTTTATTAGGGTCTATCCAATAGTCGTCTCCTTCGCAAAGTGCGATATATTTACCAACAGCCCTTGGAAAATTAAATTCCGCAGACCCTCGGCGACCCCGACTCCATTGGTTTTCTTCTTCATAAATAGGCTTGATGATTTCCGGGTAGCGTTTTTCATACTCTTTGATTATCTCTGCTGTTCCATCAGTTGAAGCATCATCATGGATCAATACCTCAAAAGAAAAATTTGTTTTCTGCATAATAAATCCGTCCAGACATTGACGAATATATTTTGCATGGTTATAAGTTATACAACTGACACTAACTAAAGGTCTCTTATGTTCTGTATTCATCATAATAACTTATAATCTTCTTTTCTCCCCCATAATTTTGCAAAAGGTTCAGAATCCATTTCCTTTTTAAAATCAGCATATAAGGATTTGCAGTCATAAACAGGATCATATCCTAATTCAGTTTTTGCATTTTCTATATCCAATACAAATTGAGGAGAACTTGGTTGATCCGGTTTATAGATTATATCAGAAACTTTCCCGCAAGAAAATAAATTCCGTATAATATCAACTTGTTCTTCAAAAGTTACGCAATGTCCACATCCTGCATTATAAATTCCGCCTTTGCTGTCAGAGTTGACACATCTCCATACTAATTGAGTAAAATCTTTTATGTAGACCATTTCTTTAATATTTTTTGGGTTTCCCCATATTTCTATCGGTATTCCTTTTATCGCGTTGTCAATAAGTTTCCGATACCCCATCCAACGCAAAGAACCATTTACATAATAATATGGATTCGGATGATATAGATAAATTGTAGGGAGCCGTAATATATATCTCTTTATTCCATACTGTGCTGAGTAATGTTCAATTATATCAACAGCCGCATTTTTGCATATTGAATATATTGAATGGTCTCCTGTCAAAGGGAAATGTTTGTCTGTATAGGGTGATATTGGTGTTGTTGAACCAAACTTATACAATATATCAGAAATAGACTGTGAGAAAATTATTTTGTCAGCCCCACATTTCTGCATATAGTTTAAGACATTCAGTGTCCCTGTAATAATGGAGTCAACATATCTATATGGATTGTAGTTACACATATGTGCCGGCATTGCTCCGGCAAAATGGATAACTGTATCTACATCTTTTTCAGGCAATACGGAAAAATTTTGAGAATCTATAATGTCAACTGAATAGTATGGTATTCCATAATCAGCAAAAAATCCATTATCACTTTTTCTATGCCCAACGGCTATTACTTCGTATCCTAATTTCGCTAGATATATTGTGGTATAGGCACCTACACTCCCTGTGGCTCCAAAGATTACAATTTTTGTTGTTTTCATAATTAATTGCTTAAATTATAACCGATAAACAATTGATGATATTGACCATATTCATAAGTTGCTCCATTGATTGCAGCTTCAACACCAATGTTCCCACGGCATTATTCGCACCACTGAAACCATATACTCTGTCTCCTGTATTGACCCACAGGTCTTTCTCTACGACAAACGGCTTCATGTCATCCGGAATTTCCAGTCTATCAAAAGTTCCATCGGCTTTCGAATGCAAGATTATCTCCGCCCAATGCCCGTCATACGGCTTTTGTTCTACACCTTCCACGCAATCACCTACCGCTGCTTTAACGGCTGCCGTGATAAGATCCACACCGGTCGCATATCTGACCATTTCTGCCAGTCTGTTCCCTCCGCCTCTTGGAGATACTTCCATTATATATGCTTTCCCGTCTGTCCCTATCCTTGTCTCGACATTGTAGATTGATGTCTTCATGTCTAACAATGTAAGTAACCGTTGCAGTTCCGATGTAAGTTCCGTCTCCTGTTCAGGAGAAAATGTGGACGGCCAGTTATACGCTGACGGTGTGTATGGATTTGGTGCATTTTCATCAAACCTCTGGGCAGAAAACGAAACAAACATGAGTTTGCCGTCAACAGAAAAACAGTCTGAGTCCGATGAACACCCTTGTTTTTCTATAAATTCCTCCACTATCACCCGTCCGGAAATAGAGTGGCTTTTGGCGTATTCAAATGCCTGTCGGAATCCGTCTTCTGAATCGACCCGGCTCACGCCTTTACTTCCGGCGGAATCAGTCGGTTTTACAATGACGGGAAACTTGAATGAGCCAAGATCTTCTTTGGCATGAGAATATTCGGAATATCCGCTTGCTTTAGGCACATTGAATCCATGCGCACCCAAAAAACTTCTGAACCTGTCCTTGTTCTGCAATATGCATACAGACTCGTACGGTCCGGCTTGCGGAAGTCCCAATTTTTCCTGGACATAAGCTGCGGTTACAACTCCAGGGTCAACTGCAAAGGACATTATGCCATCGATCTCTTTCACTTTAGCCACTGCAAGCACGGACTCCTTGTCTATTATACTGACATTACAGTATTCGTCCGAATATCGGTGGGCTATATTGTCTGGAAGATAGTCGCATGTTATTACATAATACCCTTGATCATGGGCAGCCTGTATGACGGGGATAAGGTATCGCAAACCGCCAAGTAACATCAGTTTTTTCTGCTTCATTTCACTATTATGTTAAGAACTCTGTCAATATCCTCGTCATTAAGCGCATGGTGCATCGGCAGACAGAGGACACTGTCAGCCATCCTGTGCGCGTTAGGAAGATTCTCCGGTCTCGCGCTGTCAAGTCCCCTATATGTCGAGAATGTGCTGATGAGTGGATAGAAGTATCTGCGGCCGAGGACATTCCGCTCCCTCATGCTGAAGTACACTTCGTCCCTCGTCATGCCGTATCTGTCAGCATCGATGAAGATCGGGAAGTAGGAATAATTGTGCTTCACTCCTGGCATGTCATCGAAGTATGTGATCCCCTCCACTCCTTTCAGTGCTTCAAGATACCGTACGGCAACCCGGCGTCTGGCTTCTATAGCCTTGTCGACCTGCTTCAGGTTCAGGAGTCCGTACGCCGACCTTACCTCGTCCATCTTGCTGTTGATCCCAGGTGCGACGACCGTGACCTCGTCGGCAAACCCGAAGTTCTTCAGGTAGTCTATCCGCTTCTTGGTCTCAGCGTCGTGCATGACAAGGGCACCACCCTCTATAGTGTTGTACACTTTCGTGGCGTGGAAACTGAGGGTGGACAGGTCTCCTTCATTGAGTACGCTCCTGCCGTTGACCTCCACCCCGAATGCATGTGCGGCATCATATATGACCTTCAGTCCGTACTTGTCCGCTATCTCCTTTATCTCGGCTGTACGGCACGGCTTGCCATAGACATGGACCGGCATGATGGCAGTGGTCTTGGGAGTTATGGCCGCCTCTATATTGTCAGGATCGATGTCACCGGTTGTTGGATCTATATCCACAAATACCGGCTTTATCCCGTTCCACCACAGGGCATGTGTAGTGGCCACGAAACTGTAGGGTGTAGTTATCACCTCCCCGGTTATCCTCAGGGCCTGGAGAGCCGTGATCAGGGGTAGGGTACCGTTCGTGAATAGGCTTATGTACGGCACCTTCAGATATTCGCACAGAGCGGCTTCGAGACGCCTGTGGAATGTCCCGTTGTTGGTTATCCACCTGCTGTCCCAGATCTCCCTGAGGAGCACGCTGAACTCCTCCATATCCGGCAACAGGGGAGATGTCACCGTGATCTGATTGTCCTTTTCCATTGTTTTCTGATTTATTTTTATTTTTTTTGACCAGTGCTATGAGTTCACTGTATTCCTGAAACTTCAGCAACCTGCTAAAAAGGATATATACCGCGACTCCTACTACTATACCCACAACAAGTTGCAGATATATATATTCAATCACATGGACTGACAGTAGGACAGCCACGAACATCACAAGCGAAAGGAGCGCCGTCGGAAACAGGTCCTTCATCTGCCGTATGAATCCAACTCCGATCAATTTCCCTGTATAGTATGTGTTTATGACCAACGAAATTATTGACGACAGTATCTGTCCGTAGCACATCGCCATCAGTCCGAGAGGAACCGTAGCACAAAGCACGGCGACCCCGAGCACCTTCTTGATTATCTCGAGTCTGAGGAACAGGTCTGACCTCCCCTTTACTTGCAGCAGGTTCAGGTTTATGGCGTGGATTGGATACCACATCATCGCGAAACAGAGGACCTGCAACAAGGCTGCGCAGTAGCTCCACTGCTCTCCGATGAATATCTCCACAAACGGCTCCGCCACGGCTGATAGGCCCATCATCAGAGGGAAGATTATGAACGCGGACAGCCTGAGGAACCTCCTATACACGTCACTCAGTCTCGCGTCATCATCCTGGATACTGCACAACACTGGGTAAGTCACCCTCTGCATGATCCCGGTAAGGTTGGACGAAGGGAAATCAGCAAACTGCTGCGCCCTGGTGTAATGTCCCAGACTGCCGGCACTGAATACCTTCCCTATGACAAGTGTGTATATGTTCTTGTACAATGTGTCAATAAGCCCTGAAAGCATCAGTTTTGACCCGAACGAGAAAAGCTCCTTGAATGATTTCCATGAATATACCAGTCTCGGATGCCATCCGGAGAACATCCAGAGGAGAGCGGCGTTTACCACGAGGTTTATGAGCTGCTGCGTGACTATGGACCATACTCCGAATCCACTGTATGCCATGACTATCCCAACAACACCTGAGGCCACTGCTGCTGTAAGAGAGGCTTTCGCCTGTGTCCTGAAATCTATCCTTGAGGTATATAGTGCCCTTTGTACCACTACAAAGGAGTTGATGACCACGCTTACGCATATCACTCTCATCACGGATGTCAGGGCAGGAGCGTCATAGAATCCGGCTACTGCCGGTGCGGCAAGATAGAGGGCGATATAGAGGAGGAGACCGACGGCGATGTTGAAGTAGAACACCGTGCTGTTGTCCACTTCCGTCCTGTCCCGTTTCCGTATGAGGGCCTGGGAGAACCCGCTATCGACGAGAGACTGGGAGACGGCAAGGAATATCGCAAGCATCCCTACGAGGCCGTAATCTTCAGGGGTCAGTATGCGCGCCATCACTATCATCACGATGAACTGCACCCCCTGGACGGAGAAGCGTTCCACCGCGCTCCAGATTACACCCTTGGCTGTCTTCTGTTTGAGTTCTCCCATCAATAATGACTATACGTATGGATCCCGCAATACAATCATTTGTCCTTGTACATCTTGTTATAGTAGCTATGGTAGTCTCCGCTCGTGACACTGTCGAGCCACTCCTGGTTCTCGAGATACCACCTGACGGTCTTCTCGATGCCTTCCTCGAACTGGAGGCTCGGCTCCCACCCGAGCTCCCTCTGCAGCTTCCGCGAGTC